>NZ_JBVVQI010000025.1:0-106234 GCF_055811495.1 Mesorhizobium sp. WSM4830
GAGTAGGGGAGTAGGGGAGTAGGGGAGTAGGAAACCGTACTGATCGTGCGGCGCCGCGCCAGCTATATTTCCTGTCACGTACTGCCTTACTCCCTTACTCCCCTACTCCCCTACTCCCGTATTCCCCTACTCCCTTACTCCCTTTGCCAATAAACCCGCAGCCGGTGGTTGTCCGGATCGAGCGCGACAAAGGTGCGGCCGAAATCCATGTTGGTCGGGCTCTGCAGGATGGTCAGACCCCGTCCGGCCCAGTCGGCGTGAGTGGCATCGACGTTGTCAGGCGTGTCCAGCGCAAAGACGATCTCGGCGCCGCCGCCTGCTGCCGCGGCGGCCGGCTCCACGGTGTGACGCGACCAGAGGCCGAGCTTGAAGCCGTTGTCGAGCACGAACAGCACGAAGGTCGGCGAGGTCTCGACCGGCTGCCGCCCAAGCAGCGCGCTGTAGAAGGCGCCGCTTTGCTCAGGCTTGTCGACATAGAGGATGACGAAATTGGGCGGTGTCATGAATTGCTCTCCAGATGGTTTCGACTGGAGGAGCATAGCTTACGCCACTGCCAGATTCTGGCAGCAGTCCAACTGAGCAGCGGTCTTAGCTTGGCGTGTCGAGCGTCGCCCGCCATTCTTTGAGCAGCACCTGACGGCGGCGCGGATAGCGCATCTCGGTGGCATTGAGGCCGGATATCCGATCGGCGCGAAAGTGCCTGAAATCCTGGCGCATCTCGCACCAGGCCGCGACGACGCGCACCTTGTCGAAGAAGCCGAGTGCAAACGGCCAGACGGTGCGCTCGGAGGCAGCGCCGCCGGCATCGCGATAGACAAAGCTCAGCTTGCGCTCCTCGCGGATGGCCTGCCGCACCACGCCGAGATCGATGCCTTCGGTGACCGGGGTGCGCGAACCGACCAGCAGCGTCGAGGCATCGAGCTCTTCGCGCAAATCGTCCGGCAGCACCGCGGCGATCTTGGCCAACGCGTCGGTGGCGGCGTTCGCAAGCCGCCAGTCCGGCTGCTTGGCCACCCAGCGCGAACCGAGCACGATCGCCTCGATCTCCTCATCGGTGAACATCAAGGGCGGCAGCATGAAACCTGGCCTGAGCACGTAACCCAGCCCCGCCTCGCCCTCGATCGGCGCGCCCTGCCCCTGCAGCGTGGCGATATCGCGATAGAGCGTGCGGATCGACACACCCATTTCGCCCGCAAGGCTGCGGCCGCTGACCGGCCGGCGATGCCGGCGCAGGATCTGGATCAGCTCGAGCAGGCGTTCGGCGCGGGACATGGATCGCAACCCGGTTTGGATGGATGCCCAATTTGAATGGACGATAGTGCGCCGGCGCTTTCGGCGGCAAGCGAGATGATCGCCGACCGGAACGTCTGCGGCCTGACGCCGTTGTCTGGCCATTATGGATATACGCGGTTTTCTGTTGTTCTGGTCGGTTTTGACCGCCACCGTCGCTGCGCTCAGCCTTGGGCCGTCCTTCGCCCATGTGCTGGAATCGGTGCCGCGGCTGACCAAATGGCCGCCTTCGCTCTGGCGTGACACCACTGTCTTCAACGCTCAGTTCCAATTCTTCGCGATTATCGGCGCACCGCTGGACGCGGCGGCGATCGTCTGTCCGGGCCTCCTCGCCTGGATGCTGCGCAGCGATCGCCCGGCATTCTGGTGGGTCTTGGCCGCCACCGTGCTTTATCTGATGGCCCTGGTGGCGTGGTTTACCCTGGTCAAGCCGGCAAACGATGTCCTGGCCACCTGGGTGCCTGGACCGATCCCCGACAATTTCGAAACGATCCGGAGCCGCTGGGAAACCGGTCATATGGTCGTCACCGGCTTCAAGGCCGTTGGTTTCATAGCGCTCGCAATCGGCCTGGTGTCGATCAGGCGCGGCTGATCCGGTTGCGCACGTCCGCAGCCCTTTTGTTGCGCCGGTCAATGTGCTGTGGCAGAAGCGGCCGAGCCGCCTTCCGGAGATGCGCCTTCTTGAAACCTTTTCGCGACAGACGCCGCGACAGCCGCCCGCCCGCGAAGGGCGGGGCGGAGCAGCCGCGGCGGCGCGATGCCGGCCTGACCGTCGGCTCGGAGCCTAAACCGCAGAACCGGTCCGAGCCGAAAGCCGCGCCGCGACCTCTATCCCGCCGCGGTGGCGCGCTGCCTGCCGAACATCTGCCGCTGATCCTCGAGGTCGGCCCCAATCAGGACTACGCGCTGCTCGACAGCGGCGGCGGAGAAAAACTCGAGCAATACGGCCCTTACCGCATCGTTCGGCCGGAGGGCCAGGCGATCTGGCAAAAGGCCTTGCCGGCCAGGGACTGGGAGCGCGCCGACGCCATTTTCACCGGCGATACCGATGAGCAAGGCATCGGCCGCTGGCGCTTCCCCAAGACGCCGCTCGGCGAGACATGGCCGATGAAGCACGACGGCATCGACTATCTCGGCCGCTTCACATCGTTCCGCCATGTCGGCGTCTTTCCCGAGCAGGCCTCGCACTGGGACCACATGGCCGGACTGATCGCGGCGGCAAAACGGCCGGTGAAGGTGTTGAACCTGTTCGGTTACACCGGCCTTGCCTCGTTGGTGGCGGCGCGTGCCGGCGCCGAGGTCACGCATGTCGATGCTTCCAAGAAGGCGATCGGCTGGGCGCGCGAAAATCAGGAGATGGCGGGCCTGTCGCAAAAGCCGATCCGCTGGATCGTCGACGATGCCGTGAAATTCGCCGAACGCGAGGAGCGCCGCGGCAGCCGCTACGATATCATCCTGTTCGACCCGCCGGCCTATGGCCGCGGACCGAAAGGCGAGGTCTGGCAGCTGTTCGAGGACCTGCCGGCGCTGACCGACATCTGCCGCGCGATCCTGACGCCGAAGCCGCTCGCCGTGGTACTGACCGCCTATTCGATCCGCGCCTCGTTTTTCGCGATCCATGCCCTGATGCGCGACACCTTCGCCGGCATGGGCGGCACGGTCGAATCGGGCGAATTGATCATCCGCGAGAAATCCGCCGGCCGGGCGCTTTCGACCTCGCTGTTCTCTCGCTGGGTGGCCTGAATGAGTGCGTACGAACGGCACGCGGGCGCGCCAGGGCAGGTGAAGGAAGTCACCAGCCTCGCCAACCCGCTGGTCAAGGACATCAAGGCGCTCGCGCTGAAGAAATTCCGCGACCAGCAGAATGCCTTCATTGCCGAAGGCCTGAAGCTGGTCATCGACGCGCTCGATCTCGGCTGGTCGATCAGGACATTGGTCTTCGCCAAGGCCGGACGTGGCAATGCGGCAGTCGAAAAGGTCGCGGCGCGCACGGTTGCAGCCGGCGGCACCGTACTTGAAGTCTCGGAAAAGGTACTGGTCGCCATCACCCGCCGCGACAATCCGCAAATGGTCGTCGGCGTGTTCTCGCAGAAATTGCTGCCGCTGAAGGACATCCGCGTCCAGGACGGCGACGTCTGGGTGGCGCTCGACCGCGTGCGCGACCCCGGCAATCTCGGCACCGTCATCCGCACGGTCGACGCTGTCGGTGCCAGGGGCGTCATCCTGGTCGGCGAGACCACCGATCCTTTTTCAGTCGAAACGGTGCGCGCCACCATGGGTTCGATCTTCGCCGTGCCGGTCGCCAAGGCGACGCCCGAGGCTTTTCTCGCCTGGCGCAAGAGCTTCCCCGGCCTTGTCGCCGGCACCCATCTGAACGGTGCGGTCGACTACCGCTCCGTCGATTTTTCAAAAGGCCCGGTGCTTTTGATGATGGGCAACGAGCAGCAAGGCCTGCCTGACGAGCTCGCCGCAAGCTGCGACAAGCTGCTGCGGATACCGCAGGCCGGCCGCGCCGATTCGCTCAACCTTGCGGTGGCCACCGGCGTCATGCTGTTCGAGATCCGGCGCGGCGCACTGAAGCTCGGCCCTGAGGACGCCGGATCATGACATCCCAAGCCGTGAAACTGCAGACCATGAAATCCTGGAGCCCCTACGCTTTTCTGGTGGTCGCCGCGATAGCGCTCGACCAGTGGCTGAAATATCTGGTCGAAACCGGCCTTGCCTTTCAGGAACGGCTCGAGTTGCTGCCGTTCCTGGCGCTGTACCGCACCTACAACACCGGCATCGCGTTCTCGCTGTTTTCGTCCTTCGGCGACACCGGCCTGGTGGTCGTCGCGGTTCTGGTGGTCGCCTTCGTGCTCTATCTTGCGGCCCGCACGCCGCCCGGCCACCTGCTCGCCCGCATCGGTTTCGCGCTGATCGTCGGCGGCGCACTCGGCAACCTGATCGACCGCGCTGCCTATGGTCATGTCATCGACTATGTCCTGTTCCATACGCCGGTCTGGTCCTTCGCCGTCTTCAACCTGGCCGACGCCTTCATTTCGGTCGGTGCCGTGCTGGTCGTCTTCGACGAACTCATTGGCTGGCGGCGCGGAACGTCGGGCGATTGACCTCACTCGCCTGGCGCCGCACATTCTGATCTGCAAGCCCGAGGAGAAAAAATGCCCGAAACCTTCAAAGCCATCCTCGTTTCGCGCGACGCCGAGAAAAACCAGTCGGTCGCGGTGACCGAGCTTACCGAAGCAGACCTGATGGAAGGCGATGTCACCGTCGCGGTCGAGGCGACGACGGTGAACTACAAGGACGGCCTTGCAATCACCGGCAAGGCGCCGGTGATCCGCCGCTGGCCGCTGGTGCCGGGCGTCGATTTCGCCGGCACCGTCATCTCGTCTTCCAGTCCCGACTGGCGCAAGGGTGACAAGGTCATATTGAACGGCTGGGGTGTCGGCGAGACGCATTTCGGCGCCTTTGCCGGACGCGCCCGCGTCAAGGGCGACTGGCTGGTGCCGCTGCCGGACGGCATGAGTTCGCATGATGCGATGGCGGTCGGCACCGCCGGCTACACCGCAATGCTTTGCGTCATCGCGCTGGAGCGCCACGGCATCGTGCCCGACCGCGGCCCGGTGGTGGTGACCGGCGCTGCCGGTGGCGTCGGCTCGGTCGCGGTCTCGATCCTGTCCAGCCTCGGCTATCACGTCATTGCCTCGACCGGCCGCGCTGCCGAAAGCCCGTATCTGATAGACCTTGGCGCCGCGGAAGTAATTTCACGCGACGAGCTTGCCCAGCCTGCAAAACCGCTCGCCAAGGAACGCTGGGCCGGCGGCGTCGATGCGGTCGGCAGCCACACGCTGGCCAACGTTCTGTCGATGACTTCCTATGGCGGCGCCGTCGCCGCTTGCGGCCTTGCCGGCGGCATGGACCTGCCGGCAAGCGTCGCCCCCTTCATCCTGCGCGGCGTCTCGCTACTCGGCATCGATTCGGTGATGGCGCCCAAGGCGGTCCGCCTCGAGGCCTGGCGCCGCATCGGCACCGATCTCGACCACACAAAGCTTGCCAGCCTGTCGACGAGCATCGGCTTCGACGGCATCATCGGCGCCGCGCATGACATCGTCGAGGGCAAGATCCGCGGCCGCGTGGTGGTGGATATGTGAGCCCCAAAGGGACAAAAAAGAGCGCGACCGCTAAAATTCGAACGATCAACCACAACCTTCGATAAGCTCTGTCTGGCAGGAGTTCCGTATGATTGCGGAACCCGGCATCAGAGAGGCGGAACCAGCCGAACGGGCCGACGGGACGGCCCCCGAGGCGCCAGGACGGCAGCTTGTCGCCGCGCCGCCGCTGGCGCCGGAACTGCCGGCCTCCAACCGCGAAGGCCTGCCCTTCCTGACGCTCGTCGCCATCGTCGTGCTGGCGGGCCTTTCGCATCTGACCGGAGCGCCGATCTTCATCACCATCGGCCTTTTGGCGACAGCCATCGCCGGGCTCGCCATGCATCTGCGCAACAGGCGCACCGAACGCCGCGCGGTGGCCCTGCTCGATGCCACGACCGCCCGCAGCCGCGCCGAAATCGAGACGCTTGCCGACCGCATGTGGGAGATGCAGGAGAGCGAGGAGCGCTTTCGCGGTCTGATCGATGCACTCGGCGATCTCGTCGTCCACCGCGACCGCGACGGCCACATCGTCTACGCCAACAAGGTCTTCGCCGACCTTGTCGAAACCGACCAGCGCGACCTTGCCGGCAAGACCCTGGCCGAACTGGGCATCGATGTCGGCATCGTCCCCGACGCCGCGTTTTCCGACCATGAATGCCTGAGTTCCACCGACGTCGCCATTCGCACGCCGGACGGCCCACGCTGGTTCTCTTGGATCGAGCTGTCGGTGCGCGACAAGGACAGCGGCGCCGTCTCGCATCGCGCCATCGCCCGCGACATCACTGCCCGCAAGCGCGCCGAATCCTCGCTGATCACCGCCCGCGAGCGGGCCGAATATGCGAGCCAGGCCAAATCGCGCTTCCTCGCCACAGTCAGCCACGAGATCCGCACGCCGATGAACGGCATCATGGGCATGGCCCGGCTTCTCGCCGACACCAGCCTTTCGCCCGAGCAGCGGACCTATGTCGGCGCCATCTCGACCTCGGCCAGCGCGCTGCTGGCGCTGATCGAGGACCTGCTCGACTACTCCAAGATCGAGGCCGGCCGCTTCGATCCCGAACCGCAGCCGATGTCGGTGCGCGAGATCGCCGACAATGTCGTCGAGCTTTTGGCGGCGCGGGCTTTTGCCAAGGATATCGGCCTCGGCTGTCATGTCGAACCCGACGTGCCGCAGCTGATCACCGCCGACCCCGGCAGGGTCAGGCAGGTGCTGCTCAACCTCATCGGCAACGCCGTCAAGTTCACCGACAGCGGCGGTGTCCTGGCAAGCATCGCCCGCGTCCGCACCGAAACCACCGACCGCATCCGCTTCACCATCTCAGACACCGGCCCCGGTCTGCGCGAGCAGGACATGGAGCGCATCTTCGAGGACTTCGAACAGGCTGACGGCACCTCGACCCGTGCGCATGGCGGTGCCGGCCTCGGTCTTGCCATTTCCAAGCGCCTGGTGACCGCCATGGGCGGCACCATCTCCGTGTCGAGCCGGCTTGGCCAGGGGTCCGAGTTCGTCTTCGATATTCCCGCTATTTCCGCCGTCGAGGCGGCGCAGATCCGGCAGGACCCGCTGTCGGGCCGGCATGCGGTGATCGTGTCGAAGAACCTGGTCGAGGCCGAAGCCATTGCCCGCACCATTCGCGCCAATGGCGGCACGGTCGATCTGGCCACCGCCGCCGCCCAGGCCACCCCTTTCGCCGAGGGCTGCGACGTGCTGCTGATCGATGCTGCCATGGAGCAAAGCGACGGCAGGCTGCTCAGGCGCCTGCGCCAGAGCGGATTTGCCGATTGCGAGGCAGTGACGCTGATCGCGCCCACCGACCGCGGCATGCTTGGCGAGTTCCGTGCCAACGGTTATGCCACCTTCCTGGCGAGGCCGGTGCGCGGCGAGACACTGCTGCGCGTGCTTTTGACCAGCCATGCGCCGGTCATCGCCGAGCCGCAATTGCAAAAGCGCGGCGCGCAGGCTGGGCACGCCATTGGCGGCCGCCAGCAGGGCCTGTCAGTGCTGATCGCCGAGGACAACGACATCAACGCCATGCTGGCCCGCGCCACCCTCCTGAAGGCCGGGCATCGCGTCAAAGTGGTCGGCAACGGCAAGGCCGCCGTCGAGGCGGTCATCAGCACCGGCCACAAGCACCGCTACGACGTGGTGCTGATGGACTTGCACATGCCTGTCATGGACGGTCTGGACGCCATCGCCGCCATCCGCCGCCATGAGGAGGAGACCGCGGTGCCGCCGGTGCCGATCATGGTGCTGTCGGCCGACAGCCAGGAAAAGACCCGCCACGCCGTGCTCGCTCACGGTGCCAGCGGCTTCGTCACCAAGCCGCTCGACCCCGATGCCCTGGTTCATGCGGTCGAGGGCCAAGTGGCCGCCTGAGGCACAACATAGACGGTTGATAGATTACCCAGCCGACGAAGTATTGCCCGCAGAGCCGTATCACGGTACTGTCACAATCCTGTTGCACCTACACCGTATCCCCGTGCCAAGAGGGATGGCTCGAAGGAGAATCACTCGTGCATACAGTCATGCCGGAATGTGATGCTCGGCCGAACGCCAGCGGGCCTTTGCTCGTCGGCCGGAACGCCGATGCCGTCATAAAAGGCGCATCGCTCGGCCGCATCGGCAATCTCGAAGTGCGGCTCGCCCGCAACGAGGCCGAGATCGCTGCCGCGCAGGAAGTGCGCTACCGGGTGTTCTACGACGAGCTTGGCGCCAGGAAGGACCTGTTCCAGATGCAGGACCGTCGCGACGCCGATCGCTTCGATCCCCTCTGCGACCATCTGCTGGTCTTCGATACGTCGCTTTCCGGCCCCGAGCATCGCCGCATTGTCGGCACCTACCGCCTGCTGCGGCAGGAGATTGCCGCGGCGGCCGGCGGCTTCTATTCCGAAGGCGAATTCGAGCTGACCAAGCTGATCGCGCGGCATCCCGGCCAGCGCTTCCTCGAGCTCGGCCGCTCCTGCGTTCTGCCGGAATACCGCTCGAAGCGCACCATCGAGGCGCTGTGGCAAGGCATCTGGGCCTATATCAACCATTACGGCATCGGCGTGATGACCGGTTGCGCGTCGTTCCACGGCACTGTGCCGGCGGCACATGCCGAGGCGCTGACCTATCTTGCCCACCACTGCCGGACGAATTCATCGTGGGACGTGCGTGCTGTCGCCGGGCGCTATTGTTCCATGGATCTGATGCCGATCGAGGCCGTCAATGCCAAGGCGGCGATCGCCGCGATGCCGCCGCTGGTCAAGGGCTATCTGCGCGTCGGCGCGCGCATCGGCGACGGCTGCGTCATCGACCGTGAATTCTCGACGGTCGACGTGTTCGTGGTGATGCCGGTCAAGGAGATCGGTGCCCGCTACGTCAATTATTATGGCGGGGAAGCGCAACGGTTTGCGGCCTGACACCTTAAATCAGGGAATATCTTCCGGACGCCGGCCAGGCTTGCTTTTGTAGGACGGAAAGGCCCAGCCGAATTTCAGCGCGCCGCCGCGTACGCAGAAAGCCGCCATGAAACCTGCCAGGCCCGACGCAAGCGGCGGCAGTCCGGCGAAATCGCCAAGTGTGTAGAGGCCGGCGCCGGCAAGCGCTGCGGTAACGTAGATCTCCGGTCTCAGGAGCACCGAAGGCTCGCCTGTCAACAGATCGCGCAGAATGCCGCCAAGGGTTGCGGTGAGCATGCCGGTGACGATCGAAACTGCAGGTGACCCGGTGATCGTCAGCCCCTTGGCCGCGCCAATCACCGAAAATGCGGCAAGACCTATGGCGTCGAGCCAGAGCAGCAATTTGTAGCGCGACTCCAAACGATGTGCGCTGAAGAAGACGACGACCGCCACCGCCGCACAGATTAGCACATAGTCGCGGTTTCCCACCCAGAACACGGGCACGTTGAGGATGACGTCGCGAAACGTTCCGCCCCCGATGCCGGCAACGCTAGCCAGAAACAGGTAACCGATAATGTCGAGCTGTTTGCGCGAGGCGGCCAGCGCACCGGTCGCCGCGAAGACTGCGACGCCGGCATAGTCGAGAAGCTCGATCGGGTTCATGGGGTGAATAATGAAATAGCGAGTGGGGAATAGCGAGTGGCTCCTGCGAATCTGGATTGACTCCAGATAAATTAAATGATTGAATCGTTCATTCAATTATTTGGGTGGACGTCTATGTCCCCTCGCCGCTACAGCATGGGTTCCCGGACTGCCGCCTTCGCCAAAACGAGGCAGCGCATTCTCGACGCGACAATCAAGCTGCACACCCAGAACGGCATCTTTGGCACGACTTGGAAGGACATCGCTACGGAAGCCGATGTCGCCGTTGGCACCGTCTACAAGCATTTTCCTACTCTGGACGACCTGGTGCCGGCGTGCGGCGAATTGCTGATGGAGCGCCTGCGTCCTCCGTCGCCCGAATCGGTGACTGAGATAATCGGCGGGGCGACGGACCCTAAAGAACGGTTGCGCCGGGTCGCCAACGAGCTGTTCGCCTTTTACCACCGTGGCGGACGGCATCTCGAAAGCGACCTGCGCGAGCGCGAGCTTCCGGCCATGCGGGAATGGGAGGAATACCTGCGACACATGGTGGCCGGATTCGTGCGCGAGGCACTGGCGCACGACAGTCCCGGCAATGATGTCGTGCAGGCAATCAGCTTTCTATTCGACTTTCCGACGTTCAACGCGATGCGGATACGCGGCATGGCGGTGGACCTCGCCGTCGAAACGGCAACAGAAATGGCGCTCTGCTGGCTCAAAGGCCAAGGCCGAACGAGCACGTCTTGAGCGAACAGAATGCGGGAGGCGAAACAAAGGTCAGATAGCAAAGGGAGGAAGTCATGGACACGAATGTCGTTGAAATCACCGAATTTGCATTGAAGCCCGGATTCACCGAGCAGATGTTCCTGCAGACCAGGGATGAAGTGAATGACGAGGTGCGAAAGCTCAAGGGTTTCCTCAACCGTCGCCTGCTCAAATCCGAAGGCGGCTGGACGGAGATATTCGAATGGGCGGACATAGACAGCGCCAAGGCGGCTGGCGAAGTCTGGTCTACTTTGCCCGGCATCAAAAACTATTGCTCGATGGTGAATTCCGCCTCGATCAAGGTCGGCTACCATTCTGTGGCGGCCGTGGCTGGCGGCGAAGCTGGCAGGAGCACTCCCCACGCCTTTTGCAGTCACCCCTTGGAAGGAGAGGCACGCTGGTGGCTTGGCTCGCTGGCGGTGATCAAGGCGACAGCGGCCCAGACGGCGGGCCAGTTCACGCTGATCGAAGTGCTCGAGAATGAAGGCGAGGCGCCGCTGCATGTGCACCATCGCGAGGACGAGTCATTCCAGGTGATGGAAGGCGAGATCGAGTTCGAGATCGGCGGCAGGAAGATAATGGCTGGACCCGGTTCGTTTCTCTTTGGGCCACGCGACGTGCCGCACCGCTATACGGTCAAGCGTGGGCCGGCCCGCATGCTGTTCTTCTTCACGCCTGGCGGTTTCGAGGAACTTCTGAGGGCGACCAGTGTGCCCACCGACGACAGGCGCATCCCTCCGGACGGAGAAGGAATGCCGGACATGGAGACATTCCCCGACGTGGTTCGCCGCTATGGCTGTGAACTGCTGGGCTGAGGGGCAGGAAAGCCCTGCACGGCGACCTGTTTGATCGCCCCCTGAAATCGGACAGGTTGGGGGGCGGTCGATCATCCCTCACGCTTTGGTGACGGTTGCTGCAGAACGGTGCACTATTCCCAGTTCACGCATCCTTCTCAGCCTGCTCGTTGACCGGCCCCGGCTCGACCGGCGCTTCGCTTGCCACATGCTTGGGACCGCCCTTGGCGACGCCGACCATGGCCGGCCGCAACACGCGCTCGCCGATCGAATAGCCGGGCTGCACGACCTGCACGACCGTGTTGGCCGGGACGTCGGGATTGGGCACCTCGAACATCGCCTGGTGGAAATTCGGATCGAATTTCTCGCCCTCGGGTTCGAGCTTCTTCACGCCGTGACGTTCCAGCGCCGACAGCATGGCGCGCTCGGTGATCTCAACGCCGTCGATCAGCGCTTTGAACCCGGCATCGCCCGAAGCTTTGGCCTCCTCCGGGATGGCATCCAGGGCACGGCGCAGATTGTCTGACACCGAAAGCATGTCGCGGGCAAAGTTGGCGACCGCATAGGCGCGCGCATCGTGGACGTCGCGGGCGGTACGGCGGCGCAAATTCTCCATGTCGGCCGCGACGCGCAGTGCGCGATCCTTCAGCTCTTCGTTTTCCTTCAGAAGCCGCACAAGCGCTTCATAGTCGCCGTCGACGCCGCCTTCCCTTGGCTCCGCGGCAGCCTCGGTCTTCTCGGCTGCATCGGGCGCGCGTTCGTCTTTTGCCTGGTCGCTCATCGCCGTTTCCCGTCATTTTTCGAATGGTGTGGATTTGCGCCCGATATCGAGGTTTAGCGGCCAAAAATCAAGGGGCAAGCGATACTGCAGCCGCTGCCGCGGCCTGATGGCGGGCCGCGCAAACCTTTCGATTTTAATTCAAACTTTACCGTAACCGACGGCTTTGCTTGCCGAGACACTACAATGCGGGAACCATTCCTCCCTTGGAAGAGTTTCGAAGCCGACACAGGATTTTGAGATGATGCCCCGCAGGAACGGCGAAAAACGCGACGGGCTCGCCGCCGATATCCGGCGCCAGCTCGGCACCGAGGCGACCAAGCGCTTTCTGCGCACCTTGCCGGCCTTCCGCACGGAGTCCGATATTCCCGACCGTCTGAAGGAATTGCTCGACCGCCTGGACGGCGTGGAAGCCAAGGTGGTCGCAGGCGGGCGCCGTCGGTAGGCGCCGTTGCCGGCGCCGCGCCCGGCGGTTGTGGCCGGCATTCCTTGCCATCGCGCGACATTTACGCGCAGTAACTTTGCGTGATCTCCGCCTTGCGGCAGCGCCCTGCTCCGACTATGTTTCATGATGAACATGATTTCCCCCGAAGCTGTGGCAAACAGCAAACGCGCCTGGTTGAAGATCCTGTCGCGCTATAAAAAGCCCGACAGGCGTCGCAGCGCCGTCGAACTCGCCATCACCCTCATCCCCTTCGCCACGCTGTGGGCACTGTCCTCGGCCGCCTATGCCTATGGCCATTGGTGGGGTCTGGTCCTCATCCTTCCGGCAGCCGGCTTTCTGGTGCGGATCTTCATGATCCAGCACGATTGCGGCCACGGTTCCTTCTTTGCCAACCGCTATGCCGACGACTGGATCGGCCGCGTGCTTGGCGTGCTGACGCTGACGCCTTACGATTGCTGGCGCCGCGCCCACGCAACCCATCACGCCAGCGCCGGCAATCTCGACGAGCGCGGCACCGGCGACATCAAGACACTGACCGTCGCCGAATACCGGCAACTGTCGTGGCGGGGCCGGCTCGCCTATCGCCTCTATCGCCATCCGCTGGTGATGTTTGGCCTTGGCCCGATATGGATCTTCATTTTCGAGCAGAGACTGCCGTTGGGCATGATGCGGGGCGGCCTCACCCCCTGGGTGTCGTCGATGTCGACCAATCTCGCCATCGCGGTCATCGCCGCGCTGCTCATCTGGTTCGTTGGCCCCGGCGCGTTCCTGGTCGTGCATTTGCCGATCGTCATCCTCGCCGGATCGGCCGGCATCTGGCTGTTTTATGTTCAGCACCAGTTCGAGGAGACGGAGTGGACAAAGGACTCCGAGTGGGAATTCCAGCACGCAGCCCTGCACGGTTCGTCCTATTACGACCTGCCGCCGGTGCTGAACTGGATTACCGGCAATATCGGCGTACACCACGTGCACCACCTCTCGGCCAAGGTGCCATGCTACCGCCTTCCGGAAGTGCTGAGGGACTATCCGGAATTGCGTGAGATCGGCCGCGTCACGCTTCTCGACAGCCTGCGCTGCGTCAAGCTGGCGCTGTGGGACGAGAGCCGCAGCAAGCTGGTATCATTCCGCGAAGCGCGGATGGCCGTGTAGACGCACCGCCGCACGAAGAGTGCGGCGGCTCCAAATTCCGAGCCTCAAGCCGCCCGGCGTTGGTCGCGCATCAGGATTTCGCCCTGGCGGATCTCGGTGCCCAGCACCTTCAGGCATTCGCGCATGAAGGCGGCAAGGCCCGGCCAGCCCTTGGCCGACACCAGATTGCCGTCGACATGGGCGCCGGTCGGCGCAACATCGATATAGATGCCGCCGGCCAGCGTGACTTCCGGCTCGCAATATTGCAGCGCCGCGACTTCGCGGCCGCGCACCACGCCGTCGACCGCGATCAGGATCTGCACGCCGTGGCAGATGGTGAAGATCGGTTTTCCCGTCTCATGGAAATGCCGCACCAGCGCCTGCACGCGCTTGTCGATACGGATATATTCCGGCCCGCGCCCGCCCGCCGCGTAGACGGCGTCGTATTCGGCCGGGTTGACCTCTGAAAACGTCTTGTTGAGGATGTAGTCGTGGCCGAGCTTTTCCGTATAGGTCTGGTGGCCCTCGAAGTCGTGCAGCGAGGTCTTCAGGATGTCGCCGGCCTTCTTGTCGGGACAGACGACGTGGACGGTATGGCCCACCGCGTGCATGGCCTGTTCAAAGACGAAAATCTCGTATTCCTCGCTGAACTCGCCAACGAGCATCAATATCTTCTTGCCAGCCATATCCGGTTCCTCCCTTGTGGCCACATTTATTCGGAGCGCGAAATAATAGGCCTATCCTAAGGTGGAGAGGCGCAAAATAAAAGGCCGAATCGGGAATGTGGTCCGACCAGATAGGGTTTCTGGCCCTCTGGGGCGGATCAGCCGGCGCGCACCCGCCGCCAGGAATATTTCGGGCCTTTGGCCTCCGGCTTCACCGCCGGCTGGTAGAACAGCGGCAGTCCGCCGGTGCGGCCTTGCTCGAGCCGCTTCAGCAGCACCGGGTGCGAGATCTCGAATTCGTCGAAGCCGAGGCGCAGCATGTGCGGCAGCTGGTCGACCAGCACTTGCCCGGTGGCGCGCATGGCGCCGGTGAAGTGGTAACGGCTGCGCAGCAATTCGCCCTTGGAGAACGAGCGGCCGTCATTGAACGCCGGGAAGGCCAGCGCCACCAGCGACAGCTGATCGAGCAGGCCGGCGATCTTTTCGAGCTGGTCGCCGGGCTGCAGCAGCACGCCGATGCGTTCCTTCGCCGACCGCCGCACCTCCGGATCGAGGCCGAGAAACGCCTGCAGCGGCAGGATGACGCGGCCATTGCCGACCAGCGCCTCGGCGCTTTCGGCATGAACCCACTCGTCCTCGCGGAACCCATCCGGTGTCCACAGCCGCGTGGCGTTTTCGGCTATCAAGTCGCTCATCAAGAAATTTCCCAAGTCCAAAATCTGAATGCCAAAAATCCTGGATCCCAATAAGACCCTAAAGCGAGGCGTCGGTCAGCGATCTTTCCAGCCCCGACAAATGGATGCCGCATTCGGTCTTGGCGTGCCCGGCCCAGCGGCCGCTGCGCGCGTCGTCGCCCGGCTGCACCGGCTGCGTGCATGGGAAGCAGCCGATCGACAGATAACCATAGGCGACCAGCGGGTTTTCACGCAGCACATGTGCGCGCATGTAGCCGGCCTGGTCCGATGTCGTCCAGTGCGCCAGCGGATTGATGCGGATGCGCGAGCCGACCGCCTCGAACACCGGAAGCGCTGCCCGGGTCGCCGCCTGGAAGCGCTTGCGGCCGGTGAACCATGCGCGGAACGGCTCGACGCCGCGCGCCAGCGGCTCGACCTTGCGCACGTCGCAGCAGGCGTCGGTATCGGTCTCGTTCAGATTGCCGGTCGGGTCGATCCTTGCCAGCGCCGCATCGTCGGGCCTGATCACCCGGATATCGGTCAGCCCGAAATCGGCGGCCAGCGCGTCACGATAGCCGAGGGTCTCCTCGAAATGCTTGCCGGTATCGAGAAAGATCACCGGCAGCGTGCGGTCGATCTCGGCGATCATGTGCAGCAGCACCGCCGAATCCGCGCCGAAGGACGAGACGGCGGCGATTTCGCCGTGAAAGAATTCCCGGGCCGACCGCTCGATGATCTCCAGCGGCTTCAGATTGCCGTAGAGCGCGTCGAGACCTGCCGCTTGGGCGGCGATGCCGGCCTCGACGTCGACGATACGGTCAAGCGGCCTTGGTTTCGCCAGCATAGAGCGCCTCCTTGAACGGCGCGGGACCGACTCGGCGGTAGGCGTCGATGAATCGTTCGTTTCTGTCCAGCCGAAGCCCGAGATAGGTCTCGACGATCTGCTCGATGGCATCGGTGATCTCTTCCGAACTGAAGCCGCGACCGATGATCTCGCCGACCGAGGTGTTCTCGTCGGCCGAGCCGCCGAGCGTCACCTGGTAGAGCTCGGCGCCTTTCTTCTCGACGCCGAGGATGCCGATATGGCCGACATGGTGATGGCCGCACGCATTGATGCAGCCGGAAATCTTCAGCTTCAATTCGCCGATCTCGCGCTGGCGCTCCAGCGACGCGAAGCGCCGCGAAATTTCCTGCGCCACGGGAATCGAGCGCGCCGTCGCCAGAGCGCAATAATCGAGGCCGGGGCAGGAGATGATGTCGCTAATCAGGTTGGAATTGGCCGTCGCCAGCCCGATATCGACAAGCGCGTCATAGACCGCCTTGAGGTCGGCACGCGCCACATGCGGCAGGATCAGGTTCTGCTCGTGACTGACGCGCAACTCATCGAATGAATATTTTTCGGCAATGTCGGCGACCGCTTCCATCTGGCTGTCGGAGGCGTCGCCCGGCGTCTCGCCGATGCCCTTGAGCGAGATGGTCACCGCCGCGTAGTCGGGATGGCGATGGGTGACCACATTCTGGTCCAGCCATTCGGAAAAGCTCTTGGAGTCGAGCCGCGCAAGCTTGACCGCCTCGTCGCCTTCCGGCCGGTCGACAAGCGCCGGCGGCGCGAAATAGGCGTCGATGGCGCGGATGTCTTCTTCCGGCAGCCTCAGCTCGGCGTCCTTCAATTCCTGCCATTCGGCCTCGACCTGGCGGGTGATCTCCTCGACGCCGGTCTCATGGACCAGGATCTTGATGCGCGCCTTGAACTTGTTGTCGCGACGGCCGTAGAGGTTGTAAACGCGCAGGATCGCCGTGCAGTAGGACAACAGATCCGCTTCGGGCAGGAAGTCGCGGATCTTCTTGGCCACCATCGGCGTGCGGCCCTGGCCGCCGCCGACATAGACGGCGAAACCAAGCTCGCCGGCGGCGTTCTTCTTCAGATGCAGGCCGATGTCGTGCGTCTGGATGGCGGCGCGGTCGCGCTCGGCGCCGGTCACCGCGATCTTGAACTTGCGCGGCAGGAACGAGAATTCCGGATGCACCGACGACCATTGCCGCAGGATTTCGGCATAGGGGCGCGGATCGGCAACCTCGTCGGCGGCGGCGCCGGCGAAGTGGTCGGCGGTGACGTTGCGAATGCAGTTGCCACTGGTCTGGATGGCGTGCATCTCGACGCTTGCCAGGTCGGCCAGGATCGCCGGAATGTCCGACAGCGCCGGCCAGTTGAACTGGATGTTCTGGCGCGTCGTGAAATGGCCATAACCCTTGTCGTATTTGCGGGCGATATGGCCGAGCATGCGCAGCTGCTTGCTGTTCAGCGTGCCGTAGGGCACCGCGATGCGCAGCATATAGGCATGCAGCTGCAGATAGACGCCATTCATCAGCCGCAGCGGCCGGAACTGGTCTTCGGTGATCTCGCCGGCAAGCCGCCGCGCGACCTGGTCGCTGAACTCGGCGACGCGGGCCTTGACGAAATCGTGGTCGAACTCATCGTAACGGTACATATTCAGGTCTTTCCGGGCGCGTCCGCCCGTTATTTTTTTCGTTCGAGCATGATCGGGATCATGCTTGTGTCATCTATGCCGCGCGTGCGGCTTGCGGACGGGCCTGCTTGCCCAGATCGTTGCGGGTCGTCGGGCCGGCGGCACGGATCTTTTCACGCAGCCGGACCGCCTCGACCTTGCCGTTGGCCACGGTCACGTCGATCAGGTTGACGTCGACCACTTCGTTGTTGGCGGAGGCCTTGGCGCCGATCGCCTCCAGCCGGTCCTCGGCCGCCTTGTCATGGGCGATGTCGGCATGGTCGATGGTCTCGGCCCAGCCGCCATTGGCGTACCAGACGGCTATGCCGTCGGCGAGGCGGTTCGCGGTCAGGACTTTCATTGGTTCACTCCTTGCGCGGCAGCACGGGCCGCGCTTTCCTGCCTGTGTGCCGCCAGCGGCTCCGACCGTTCGAAATTGGCGCCGGCGACCGCGTCGCCGATGATGGTCATCACCGGGCCGCTGAGGTCGGCACGCGCCTCCAGCGATGGCAGGTCGGCGAGCGTGCCGTGGAATCGGCGGCGGTTGGCAAGGCTGGCGTTCTCGACCACTGCGACGGCCGTATCCGGCGACAGGCCGGCTTCGATCAGCCGGCCGGCGACCTCGGCGGCGACCGAGCGGCCCATATAGACGGCGACTGTCGCGCCGGAAATGGCGAGCTTTGCCCAATCTGGCAGCGAATTTCCCTTGAGGTCGTGGCCGGTGGTGAACACCATCGACGACGACACGCCGCGCAGCGTCAGCGGCAGTTCGAAATCGGCGGCGGCGGCAAACGCCGCGGTGACGCCCGGAACCACCTCGCAGGCGACGCCTGCATCGCGAAGGGCCGCCATCTCCTCGCCGGCCCGGCCGAACACCAGCGGGTCGCCGGACTTCAGCCGCACGACGCGCTTGCCGGCGTGACCAAGCTCGACCAGCAGCGCATTGATCTCGGCCTGGCTCTTGGAATGGCAGCCCTTGCGCTTGCCGACCGGCAGGCGCTCGGCATCGCGGCGGCCCATGGCGACGATCGCCTCCGGCACCAGAGCGTCATGGACGATCACGTCGGCTTCCATCAGCAGGCGATGGGCGCGCAGCGTCAAAAGGTCCTCGGCGCCGGGACCGGCGCCTACAAGCGCGATATGGCCCGATGCCGGTTCGTTCGAAAGCAACAGGCCGACCGCTGCATCATGCGCCTCGGAAAGCCGGCCAGCCTCCACGGCACAGGCCGGTGCGCCGCCAAAGAAATTGCTCCAGAAGCGGCGACGGGCATTGCCTTTCGGCAGCAGTTTTTCGGCGGCCTCGCGAAACGACGCGGCAAGGGCTGCGAGCGGACCGAGCGACGGCGACAGCATGCGGTCGATGCGGCTGCGCAGCATCTGCGCCAGGACCGGGCCGGCGCCTTCCGTGCCGATGGCAATGGCGACCGGCGCGCGGTTGACCAGTGCCGGCGTGAAGAAATCACATAGCTCCGGCCGGTCGACGGCATTGACCGGAATGCCCAGCCGGCGCGCATCCCCGGCAACGCGGCGGTCGAGCGCCTCGTCGCCGCTGGCGGCAAACACCATCACCGCACCATTGAGATGTGCTGCATCATAGGCGTCGGCAATGTGGGTGGCCCCCGTCTCGGCGATAAAGGCCAGCAGATCGGCGCTTGCGGCATCGCTGACGATGCGCAGCACAGCGCTCGACTGCGCGAGCAGCCGCGCCTTGGCCAGCGCCTCCTCGCCGCCGCCGACGATGGCTACGGCTTCGCCCTCGACCCGCATGAAGACGGGAAACGCATTGAGCTTGGGCGTGGCTTGCGGCATGACGAGCGGAATCCTGGAACCGTTTGTCAGTTCTACGCGAGGGCGCGAAAAACCAGAAGGCACCCACTCGCGCATCGCTTGGTAGCAGGCAATCTCTTTTCTGCAAGCATGAACGCCAAGAGAAAAATATTCCACATTCAAATGCGGAGCGGATTGAAGCTGCTGTTGCGGCCCTTGATCCGCCGCCTTTTTAGCGGCTGGAGGAGCTAGGCACAAAACAGATTTTTCTAAATTCTATCAATTTAGTAGATTAAGCCGCCGGATGCCGACCGAGCCATCGACGGCAGCCCCGCACCCTTGCCGGCCCTTGTCGGAGCACCGGGTCCGAATACCGGAACATTCCCGCCTCGGCACGCGTTTGCCTTATGGGCCTAGGCTTTGCCACACCCCTGCGGCAAAGGCCCGGCGATGGGCTCGAAAAATCAAAAAAGGAGCGCCCCATGAGCAACGTCAGACTGAAACGCGGACTATGGATCGTGGTGGCAGATGGCGAAAAGGCGCTGTTCCTCGAGAACCGTGGAGACGTCCAATATCCCGACCTTCAGGTCGTGCACGAGATGGAGCAGCAAAATCCGGCAACCCGAGAACAAGGCACGGACCGCCCCGGCCGCTACAGCGACGGCCCTTCCGTCCACCGCAGTGCGGTCGAGGACACCGACTGGCACCGTCTCGGCAAGGAGCGTTTTGCCGATGAGATTGCCGACAGGCTCTACAAGCTCGCGCATCGCGGCACGTTCAAAGAGATCGTGCTGATCGCGCCGCCGGCGGTGCTGGGCGACATGCGCAGGAAGCTGCACAAGGAGGTCACCGACAAGATAACGGCGGAAATTCCAAAGACGCTGACCAACCACAGCATACCCGATATCGAGAACCTGCTGCAGGCGACCTGATCGGCATCGGCGGCGCAGCAATTCCTTATTAATCGCCACGCTGGAGCAGGCCAGGGTAATCGGCTCGGTTTGCGCTGCCCCTCACCCTTACCCATTCCGGGGCGAGCCGCTTGTCTCGCCCGTCCTTCGGACCCCCGTGAAGGACGGGGAGAGGGGGTCGCCAGCGTTGCGTCCAAGCCCCTTCTCCCCGTTCTGCACGGGGAGAAGGTCCCGGCAGGGGGTTGAGGGGCGGCGCCGAGTTTGCCAATTGGTTGCGCCTACGGAGCAAGCCGCGCCGTAGTGGCAAATCCCGCCGGCTCTCCGTCTTTTGCCGCCTTGTCATCGATTTCATGGTGACTGCGGGGTTGTCTCGCGACTGTCGCAGCCTCCATACTGCCAAGGCGGCGGCTTGTGGGCGGCGCACACTCGACATCGCAATTCCTGAAGGCGCTTCATAGACAATGCCGCATGACACGCCCCTTATCGCCACCATCGTCGCCGGTCTGGGGCTGGCTTTCGTCTTCGGCGCACTTGCCAACCGTTTTCGCGTGCCGCCGCTGGTAGGCTATCTCGTCGCCGGCGTTCTGGTTGGACCGAACACGCCGGGCTTCGTTGCCGATGCCGGCCTCGCCAATGAACTGGCCGAGATCGGCGTCATCCTGCTGATGTTCGGCGTCGGCCTGCATTTCTCGCTGAAGGACCTGCTGTCGGTTCGCGCCATCGCCGTGCCCGGCGCCATCGTGCAGATAGGCTTCGCGACAGCGCTCGGCGCCGGCCTTGCCTGGATGCTCGGCTGGTCGATGGGCGCCGGGCTGGTGTTTGGCCTGGCACTTTCCGTGGCTTCGACCGTGGTGCTGTTGCGCGCCCTGCAGGAGCGGCGGCTGATCGAGACCGAGCGCGGCCGCATCGCCGTCGGTTGGCTGATCGTCGAGGATCTCGCCATGGTGCTGGCGCTGGTGCTTTTGCCGGCATTGGCCGGCGTGCTCGGCGGCCAAGAGCAGGTGGAGGTGCACTCCAGCGGTCTGCTGTCGCTGCCGGCGAGCTACGGCGTCTGGGGCGTCGTCGGCATCACACTGGCCAAGGTCGCGGCCTTTGTCGTGGTCATGCTGGTGGTCGGCCGCCGGCTTATCCCCTGGATCCTGCACTACGTCGCCCATACCGGATCGCGCGAACTGTTCCGGCTGGCGGTGCTTGCGATTGCGCTTGGCGTCGCCTTCGGCGCGGCCAGGCTGTTCGGTGTGTCGCTGGCTCTCGGCGCTTTCTTCGCCGGCATGATCATGAGCGAATCCGAGCTCAGCCATCGCGCGGCCGAGGAATCGCTGCCGCTGCGCGACGCCTTTTCCGTGCTGTTCTTCGTCTCGGTCGGCATGCTGTTCGACCCGTTCAGCCTGATCAGCAATGGCTGGCCGATCCTGGCGACGCTGGCCATCATCGTTATCGGCAAGTCGCTGGCAGCCTTCGTCATCGTCGTCGTCTTCCGATATCCGGTCGCAACCGCATTGATGATTTCGGCAAGCCTTGCCCAGATCGGCGAATTCTCGTTCATCCTTGCCGAACTCGGCGTCGGGCTGAAGCTGCTGCCCGAACAAGGCCGCGACCTCATCCTCGCCGGCGCCATCCTGTCGATCGTCCTCAATCCGCTGATGTTTCTTGCCGTCGACCGGATGAAACCCTGGCTGGAAGCACGCGCCGGCAGGGCGGCGCCGTCCGGCGAAGCAAGGCCGATCGGCCCGGCGACCGAGCCCGGCCAGGTCGCTTCGGTCGCGGCGCCTGCGAAGGAGGGTGGCCCGCCGCCCAGGACGAGGCTGACCGGCCACACTATCCTGATCGGCTACGGCCGGGTCGGCAGCCTCGTCGGCGCGTCGCTGAAACAGGCCGCCCTGCCCTTCCTCGTCATCGAGGATGCAGACAAGACGCTGGCGAAGCTCAAAGCCGACGGCATCGAAACCGTTGCCGGCAACGCAGCGAATAGCGACGTGTTCGCCGCATCCAATCCCGAGGGTGCGAAGCGGCTGATCCTGGCCATCCCCAACGCCTTCGAGGCCGGGCAGGTCGTGCTGCGCGCCCGCGCCGCCAACCCGGCAATCGAAATCATCGCCCGCGCCCATTCCGACGCCGAGGTCGAGCACCTCAAGGGCCTCGGTGCCGACACCGTCATCATGGGCGAACGCGAGATCGCCCGTGGGATCGTCGAAGTGGTGACGGCGAGCAGGACCGAGCCGGCTTTGGCTGCCGACACCGCTACGACGGCTGCTCTTTCACAATCGTGATTCCTGCATCGATCAGAAATTTTCTGATCTTTTGAATGTCTTCGGGCGGAACATCCCACCGCCATGACACAGGCGACAGTTGCCGCAAGACACCATAGGCGTTGTCCAGAATCCAATTCTGCAACCGCTTACGGTCGATCCGACGGTCCAAATGCCCCTGGGACAGCAAGTTGAACGGGAATACATCCCGGAGATTTACGTCGAGGTGCCGTTCATCACTTCGCGCATGAAAGGTTCGTCCGAAAACAAAGGATTGCGCCCGTAGCTGTTCTGGCGGGCCATAGAAAGTTTTGTCGACGGTCGCGAAGCGGGAAGACGTTGAGCCACGTGCAAACGCTCTTGGGCCCCAGGAATATGGCATGGACAATCCTACGCCATAGATCGGCTGAAGCTCTTGAACGAGCAGCTTGATGATTCTTTCGAAGGTTTTTTTCGCGTCTGCGTTAGCAGCTCGATCGATATGAATCTCGAAGAGCCTGAAACGATCGACAGAGCAGCCAATGTCTATAGAAAAATCCGATAGCACATTCGGACTTCTCTTCCACAAGTACCCGACCGACTGCCAATCTTTCTTGGTTATAACGTCGCGTTTCGCAAAATTTCGATAGAGATAATCCTTGCCCGTCTTTTCATCGGTGACCGTGGCGATATCAGGCGCAGAGCCGAGGACCTCGACTATGCGATCCAGTATGTCGCGCGCGCCGGAAATATCTAAACTGGCGGCCCATTCGTAGATAATGAGCGATCCAACCACGTTGGTTTCGGTGAAACGCTCATATCGATCGGTCTGCTCGCTCAAACGTGCTGGCCGCCATTGATGTGGATTTCCGAGCCGGTCACGTAGGACGCCTGCTGCGAGCATAGGAAGAAGATGATGTCGGCGACTTCCGCCGTGGTGCCCAGCCGTCTCAGCGGAATGGTCTCGACGATTTTTTCCGTGCCCGGCGACAGGATCGCGGTGTCGATCTCGCCCGGCGCAATGGCGTTGACGCGAATGCCGTGCGGACCGAAATCATGCGCCATCTCGCGCGTCAGCGAGCCGAGTGCCGCCTTCGAGGTCGCATAGGCGGTACCGGCGAAAGGATGCACTCGGGTGCCGGCGATCGAGGTGACGTTGACGATCGAGCCCTTGGCCGACGCCAGCTCCTTGAACAGGCCGCGGGCCAGCATGATCGGCGCGAAGAAATTCACCTGGAAGACGTCGCGCCAGACATGCATCGGCGTGTCGATCGAGTTCATGCGGCTATTGCCGTCCTTGAGCTTCGGCGAGATACCGGCATTGTTGACCAGCGCGTGCAGCTGTCCGCCATGCGCCTCCAGCCGGTGGCGGATTTCCGAGATGGCGATGCCGACATCCTCCTGGTCGGCGAGGTCGACCTTGATGTGGTCTTCCGGGCCGGCCGGCCAGGGGCAGTCCTCGGCAAAGGCCTGGCGCGAGCAGGTGATGACGCGCCAGCCTTCGCGTGAAAAGCGCTTGACCGTGGCATGGCCAATGCCACGGCTGGCGCCGGTCAGCACGATGGTCTTTCTGGTGTCGGTCTCTGCCATTAGCGAGTCTCCGGCGCGTGATCTAGCCGAATATGGTTGCGGTGGCGAGGGCCATTCGACGGCCGCGCGAGCATGCGCCCCGATGCCGAATAACGGACGATCTCTTCAAAAACAGGTGGGGCACTCGTAGCGCATGCTGAGGTTTGAGAGGAACATGAGTACCGCCAAAACCCCCAGGACACTTAGAAATACGGTACGGGACCTCCGGAACACGCGCCCACTGAGCCAAGCCAGACCATACGGGATGGCAAGACTGGCAATGAAGGCGCCGGTCATTCCACCTATTCTCTCATCAAGAAGGTATGCCGGCTCAGATCTGAGATTAGGTATCTGTCGGAACAAAATGGCACTTGCTGTTATGGCGATCAGCAACGCCCATTGTTCAAAGCTCAGACGGTTGAACCTACGAACAGCTTCCATCGTTCGCCTTACCCGGCAATAGTCGACCAACTGATCAACTATAGGCCGAGTTTGTCAATCCCGATCAGTCTGATGGCTTTGACGTTCAGCCGCCTGTCAGAATATCCAGGATCGAGGTCTGCCGCTTCTTGACCGGGCCGCCGACTTCGCCGGGCGGCACCGGATGCTTGATCGATCCGGTGGCGCTGTCGACGCCCGGCATGGCCAGGCCGCCGGCATCGACCGTCTCGGCAGGACGCGCGGGACGCGAAGCCGACTGGGTGGCTGCTGCGGGCGGCGTCGATTGGCCAACGGAAGCGACCGGCGCAGGCGGTGCCGTGTCGGACGGTATGTCGTCCGGGACGACGGTGTCGGGCGGCGTCGATTTCCAGGTTCCGGGCAGCGGCCGCACCGGCACGCCCTCATGGGCGGCGACCATGAACTCGTGCCAGGCCTGCGCCGGCAGTGCGCCGCCGGTGACCTTCTTCATCGCGCTGCCGTCATCGTTGCCGAACCAGACGCCGGTGGTCAGGTTGGCTGTATAGCCGATGAACCAGGCATCGCGCGAGTTCTGGCTGGTGCCGGTCTTGCCGGCCGCCGGCCAGGCGAACGCCGCCTTCCTGGCCGTGCCGATCTCGACCGTGCCGGTCATCATCGAGTTCATCATGCCGACGATGTCGGCCTTGACGACGCGCGGCGCACCGCCGCCATTGTTTTCGTAGAGCACCTTGCCGTCGCTCGTCGTGATGCGGCGGATGAAATGGATATCCGGCTTATAACCGCCATTGGCGAAGGGAACATAGGCCGACGTCAGTTCCAGCGGCGTCACTTCCGAGGTGCCGAGCGCGATCGAGGTGTTGGCCGTCAGCTCGGACTGGATGCCCATGCGGTGCGCCGCCTCGACCACCGCATTCGGTCCGACTTCCATGGTCAGCTGCGCGGCAACCGAATTCAGCGATTTTGCCAGCGCCGTCGCCAGTGTCACCTTGCCAAAATATTTGCCGCCGTAATTGTCGGGCGTCCAGTTGCCGATCTTGATCGGCGCGTCGTTGCGCACGCTGTCGGGCGTACGGCCGGATTCCAGCGCCGCCATATAGACGAACGGCTTGAACGCCGAGCCCGGCTGGCGGCGTGCTTCCGAGGCGCGGTCGAACTGGCTGGTCGAATAATCATAACCGCCGACCATTGCGCGCACCGCGCCGGAATTGTCGATCGACACCAGCGCGCCCTGGCTGACGTTGAGCTTCTTGCCGCTCTGGTCGATCAGCCGGCGGATCGATTGCTCGGCGAGCTTCTGCAGCGTCAGATCGACGGTCGTGTCGACGACGATGTCGCGGCGCACGTCGCCGATCAGGTCGGGCAGTTCTTCCATGATCGTGTCGGCGACATAGTTTTCCGAGCCGGTCCAGTAGGACGGCGAACGCGTCGCCGGCGCGCTCATCGCCGTGGTCATCTCCTTGGCGCTGATCTTGCCTTCGTCGCGCATCGCGGCGAGCACCAGCTGCGAACGCTGTTCGGCCGCCTTCGGGTCGCGCGCCGGCGACAGCCGCGACGGCGCCTTGAGCAGGCCGGCGAGAAGTGCGGCTTCCGACAGCGTGACGTCGCGCGCGCTCTTGCCGAAATAGCGGCGCGAGGCCGCTTCGACGCCATAGGCGCCGGAGCCGAAATAAACCCGGTTGAGGTACATTTCGAGGATCTGGTCCTTCGTATGCTTGTGCTCCAGCCACAGCGCCAAAAGCACTTCCTGCACCTTGCGTTCCAGGGTGCGGTCCGGCGTCAGGAACAGGTTCTTGGCCAATTGCTGGGTCAGCGTCGAACCGCCCTGCGAAAAATGCCCGCCCAGCACATTGGTCGCCATAGCCCGGGAAAGGCCGATCGGATCGATGCCGAAATGCGAATAGAAGCGGCGGTCTTCGATGGCGATGACGGCCTCGGGAATATAGGGCGACATTTCGTGCAGGCCGACGGCCTCGCCGCCGCTCATCCCGCGATTGCCAAGCAGCTGGCCGTCGACCGAGACGATCTTGATGTTGGGGGCTCGGTCGGGAATGGCCCAGGTGGTGGCCGCCGGCATTTTCGCGCCGTAATAGACGACGATGCCGGCAGTGGCGATGCCGCCCCAGATGGCCAGCACGAAGCACCAGTAGAACAGCCGGGCAAGCACGCCGAACGCGCCGCGCCGGCCTTTGCCCCGCCCGCCGCGTGACGGCTTGGCCTTGGACGATTTGCGCTTTGCAGCGGCTTTTCGGTTGCTCGGCACGACGCGGTCCTCCTCGCTCACCGAAAAACCTGCCGAGGATCTCGCCCCCGGCGATGCCTCGAAGCTGGGCTCGATGCGGCTGTCTTTCCGGTTCGCCATGCGCTGTGCTGTCTTCCCGATGCCTATGGCGTTCGGGTTGAAGACTAGATGCGGCGATTTAAGGGCGGGTTAAGTCGGGAAAAATCGAAGTAAACTGTATTCAATCGCTTGCGAAACACGCGCGGCCCGCGACAGTGCCAAAGCCGGAAATGAAAAACCCGCCTCGGCGGGCGGGTCGTTGGAGCCAATGAGCACCATACCGAGATTAGTAGCATAGCTGCCGGCACAAAGCAAGAACAAAATACGCTTCGCCTCAGAATAATCACTTCAGGTCGGCGGTTGCGTCAGCCCTCAGTCGTCCGCGTCCGGATCGTCGGAGGCCGGCCGCCAGCTGATTGGCTCGATCTTCCTTTGCGTATGGCCGTCGGTATAGGCCCACCAGCCGGCGTCGCTTTCGTCCCAGTCGCCGCCGGCCGCCTTCAGCCGGTCGAGCGAGCGGTATTGCGCGATGCTCTCGTTCATCACGCCGTCGCTGTCCTGCCAGTAGACGGTGATCTTGGAACCGTCCTTCGGCGCCGTTTCGATTGGTTTTCGCGCAGCCATTTCAATTCCTCCCGGCCGACGGCGTTAAAGTGCCAGAAGGCCATTAGCTGTGGGCGAAGATATCCTCCTCATCCCAGCCCATCAGGTCGAGTTTCGCACGCGTCGGCAGGAAGCGGAAGCAGGCATCGGCTTCCCTGGTCCGGTTGTCGCGCGCCAGCCGCGCGCTCAGCACGTCGCGCAGCCGGTGCAGGTAGAGCACGTCGGAGGCGGCATATTCGAGCTGCTCGGGCGACAGCGTCTCGGCGGCCCAATCGGACGATTGCTGCGCCTTCGACAGGCCGACGCCGAGAAGCTCGAAGCAGATGTCCTTCAGCCCGTGCCGGTCGGTGTAGGTGCGCGTCAGCCGCGACGCGATCTTGGTGCAGAACACCGGCTCCGGCATGACGCCGAAGGCGTTGTAGAGCACGGCGAGGTCGAAGCGGCCGTAATGGAAGAGCTTGGTGATGCTGCGGTTCTTGAGCAGGCTGACGAGGTTCGGCGCCTTCTTCTGGCCGGGCGCGATCTGGATGACGTCGGCCGAGCCGTCGCCCGGCGAGATCTGCACGACGCAGAGCCGGTCGCGATGCGGGTTCAGCCCCAGCGTCTCGGTATCGATGGCGACCGCCCCGACATCGTAATGCAACAGGCCGGGCAGATCGTTTTTGTGGAAACGTATGTCGCTCATCGTCTTCTCCGGTCGCGGCCCCGTGCAGCGATGCGCGACGGACCTTGCCCGTCCTTGCCGCGATCCGGCGAAAAATCAACAAAAACTTGAGTCTGGCGCAATTTCAGCGTGTCAGGGCCTCGAGAATGCGCGCCCAGGAGCGCTGGCCCTTGTGGAAGGAGCTCATCTCGTACTTCTCGTTCGGCGAGTGGATGCGGTCGTCGTCGAGGCCGAAACCGACCAGCAGCGATTCCATGCCGAGATACGTCTGGAAATCGCCGACCACCGGGATCGAGCCGCCGCTGCCGGTCACCACCGCCGGCTTCGGCCATTCGTCGGACAGCGCCTGATTGGCCTTGGCGAGGAAGGGCGAGTCGTAGGAAAGCTGGATTGCCGGCGAGCCGCCATGCGGGTGGAATTCGACCGAGCAGTCGGCCGGAACGCGCTGCCTGACGAATGCATGGAAGGCGGCGCGGATTTTTTCCGGATCCTGTTTGTGAACGAGGCGGAAGGAGACTTTCGCCGAGGCTTGTGCTGCGATCACCGTCTTGAAGCCCTTGCCGGTATAGCCGCCGATAATGCCGTTGAACTCGGCCGTCGGCCGCGCCCAGGTCAGTTCGAGCACCGAGCGGCCCTTTTCGCCGGACGGGATCGACAGGCCGATCGGGCCGAGGAAGGTCTCAGCGGTCTCGCCGAGCGACAGCCACGACTGCAATATCTGCGACGGCGTCTCCTCGACGCCGTCATAGAAACCCGGAATGGTGACGTGACCGTCCTCGTCGTGGATGTCGGCCAGGATTTTTGCCAGGATGCGGATCGGATTGGCGGCCGCACCGCCATAGAGCCCGGAATGCAGGTCGCGGTCGGCGGCCGTCACCGTGATCTCCTCGCCGACCAGCCCGCGCAGCGACACGCAGATCGACGGCGTATCGCGGTCCCACATGCCGGTGTCGCAGACCAGCGCGAAATCTGCCTTGAGCTCGTCAGCATTCGCCTCGAGAAACGGCTTCAGCGACGGCGATCCGGACTCCTCCTCGCCCTCGAACAGGATGGTGATGCGGCACGGCAATCCGCCATGCACCTGCTTCCATGCGCGGCAGGCCTCGACGAAGGTCATCAGCTGGCCCTTGTCGTCGGCCGCGCCGCGGCCGGTGATCACCTTGTGGCCGGGCTCGATCTCCTTGACCGCCGGCGCGAACGGGTCGCTTTCCCATAGTTCGATCGGATCGACCGGCTGGACGTCGTAATGGCCGTAAAACAACAGATGCGGCGCGCCCGCCGGCCCATCGTGATGCGCGACCACCATCGGATGTCCCGGCGTGTCGCGCACGCTGGCGTCGAAGCCGATCAGCTTGAGCTCGGCGACCAGCCATTCGGCGGCCTTGCGGCAGTCGGCGGCGTAGTCCGGATCGGTGGAGATCGACTTAATGCCGAGCAGGCCGAACAGGCGTTCCAGGCTCTGGTCGAAGTTCTTGTCGAGGCGGTCGAGAACAGGGGAAACTGCGGACATCTGGGGGCCTTTCGATTCTGGCGGCGAATCTAGAGCCCATGCGGCGAAACGGAAAGCCCGCGACCGTTGGGCCACAGCTTCCTGTCGAAAGGCAAAAAAATGCCGCCGTGGTGGAGGGGAACCACGGCGGCCTTACTCGAAACGATGCGGCAGCCCGGAGAGGGGGGATAGGCTGCCGCAAGTGTCCGGGATAGGCGGGGGACGGGCCTTGCTCCGGACTTCGGCGAAAACTGCCGATGGCGTTTATCTGTGTCTGCGAACGTGGCGATTCAAGGGCACAAAAATTACACTTTTGTAACATAGGCGTGAGCGAACAAAGCTCCGAGCAAGCCGCAATGGGCGGCCAGGCTCGCACGCCATTTGTCAGGGTGTTGCCGGAACCCTTTGCGGAAGCCGCCTTTGGCATGGACCGCGGCGCTGCGCCGCGCTATCCCTCGTGCCATGAAAAAAGGCGATCATCTCTTCCTTGTCGACGGCTCCGGCTACATCTTCCGTGCCTATCACGCGCTCCCGCCACTGTCCCGCAAGTCCGACGGGCTGCCGACCAGTGCCGTGCTCGGCTTCTGCAACATGGTCTGGAAGCTGACGCAGGACGCCCGCAACACCGATGTCGGCATCGTGCCGACGCATTTCGCCGTGATTTTCGATTATTCGTCGAAGACCTTCCGCAACGACCTCTACCCCGAATACAAGGCCAACCGCTCGGCGCCGCCCGAAGACTTGATCCCGCAGTTCGGCCTGATCCGCCAGGCGACCAGGGCCTTCAACCTGCCATGCCTTGAGACTGAAGGTTACGAGGCCGACGATTTGATCGCCACCTATTGCCGGCTTGCCTGCGAAGCCGGCGCCGACACCACCATCATCTCTTCCGACAAGGATCTGATGCAACTGGTCGGCCCAACGGTTGCCATGTACGACCCGATGAAGGACCGCCAGATCGGCGTTCCCGAGGTGATCGAGAAATGGGGCGTGCCGCCGCAGAAAATGATCGACCTGCAGGCGCTGACCGGCGATTCGGTCGACAATGTGCCGGGCGTGCCCGGTATCGGGCCGAAGACGGCGGCGCAATTGCTCGAACAGTTCGGCGACCTCGACACGCTGCTCGCCCGCGCCGGCGAGATCAAGCAGGACAAGCGGCGCGAATCGATCATCGCCAATGCCGACAAGGCGCGCATCTCGCGTGACCTGGTGACGCTGAAGAACGACGTGCCGGTGACCGAGGGGCTTGACGAGTTCGTGTTGCATGCGCCGGACGGCCCCAGGCTGATCGGCTTTCTCAAGACCATGGAATTCTCGACGCTGACCCGCCGCGTCGCCGAAGCGACCGGAACCGACGCGGGCGACGTTCCAGCCACCCCCGTCACGATAGAGCGTGCCGATACCGCGCATGGCCCCGATATGGGTTTTGGCGTGCCAGCTGCCGCCGAGAGCGCACCGCCGTCGGACGAAGCGGCACTCGAAGCCCCGGCCGCAGCCAAGCAAGGCGACACCCCATCGCTGCTTTCGGCGCTTCGCCTGGAGGCTGCCACCGCCCGCAAGATCGACACCAGCGCCTACACCTGCATCCGCGACGCCGCGACGCTGAAGGCCTGGATCGCCGAGGCGATGGAGAGAGGCATCGTCGCCTTCGACGTTAAGGCCTCCTCGCCCGATCCGATGCGGGCCGAACTGATCGGCCTTGCCATGGCCGTCGCGCCCGGCCATGCCGCCTATGTGCCGCTTGCCCATAAGAACGGCAATGGCGACCTGCTCGGCGGCGGCGCGGTCGAAAACCAGATCCCGATCCGCGACGCACTGGCGTTGCTCAAGCCGCTGCTCGAGGACAAATCCGTCCTCAAGATCGTGCACGACATGAAATACCGCCTTGTCGTCATGAGCCGTCACGGCATCGAGATCGGACCCTATGACGACACCATGCTGATCTCCTACGTGCTCGAGGCCGGCACCCACGGTGGCCATGGCCTGGAGGCGCTGGCCGACAAATGGCTCGGCCACGCGCCCATTCCGCTGAAGGAACTGGCCGGTTCGGGAAGAAGCTTCGTCGGCCTCGATCAGGCCGACCTCGGCAAGGCGACGGCTTACGGCGCCGAGCACGCCGACGTCGCGCTCAGGCTCTGGCAGGTGCTGAAGCCACGGCTTGCCGCCAAGGGCTTGGTCTCGGTCTATGAACGGCTGGAACGGCCGCTGGTGCCGGTCCTGGCGCGGATGGAGCAGCGCGGCATCTCGGTCGACCGGCAGATCCTGTCGCGGCTCTCCGGCGAACTGGCGCAGGGTGCAGCGCGGCTCGAGGACGAGATCTACCAGCTGGTCGGCGAACGCATCAACATCGGCTCGCCAAAACAGCTCGGCGACATCCTGTTCGGCAGGATGGGCCTGCCCGGCGGTTCTAAGACCAAGACCGGCCAATGGTCGACGTCGGCGCAGCTTCTCGAAGACCTCGCCGCCGAAGGCCACGAATTGCCGCGCAAGATCGTCGACTGGCGCCAGCTGACCAAGCTGAAATCGACCTATACCGATGCGCTGCCCGGCTTCATCCATCCCGACACCAAACGCGTCCACACCTCCTACGCGCTTGCCGCGACGACGACCGGCCGGCTGTCGTCGTCGGACCCCAATCTGCAGAACATTCCGGTGCGCACTGTCGAGGGCCGAAAGATCAGGACGGCCTTCATCGCCGACAAGGGCAACAAGCTGGTATCCGCCGACTACAGCCAGATCGAATTGCGCGTGCTGGCCCACGTCGCCGAAATCCCGCAGCTCAAGCAGGCCTTCGCCGACGGTGCCGACATCCACGCCATCACCGCGTCTGAAATGTTCAACGTGCCGGTCGAGGGCATGCCATCGGAAGTGCGCCGCCGTGCCAAGGCGATCAATTTCGGCATCATTTACGGCATTTCGGCCTTTGGCCTCGCCAACCAGCTGTCGATCGCGCGCGAGGAAGCCGGCGACTACATCAAGAAATATTTCGAGCGCTTCCCCGGCATCCGCGACTATATCGATGCGACCAAGGCTTATGCCCGCGAACACGGCTTCGTCGAGACCATTTTCGGCCGCCGCATCCACTACCCCGAGATCAGATCGTCAAATCCCTCGGTCCGCGCCTTCAACGAGCGCGCCTCGATCAACGCACGCCTGCAGGGCACCGCCGCCGACATCATCCGCCGCGCCATGATCCGCATGGACGAGGCGCTGGAAAAGGCCAGGCTTTCTGCCCGCATGCTGCTGCAGGTGCATGACGAGCTGGTTTTCGAGACGGTCGAAGCCGAGGTCGAGGCGACGATCCCGGTCGTGTGCCACGTCATGGAGAACGCCGCCATGCCCGCGGTATCGATGTCGGTGCCGCTGCACGTCGACGCCCGCGCCGCCAACAACTGGGAAGAAGCGCATTAGGCGGGGACGCTGAGCCATATTTCGGTTCAAGGTTCACGAGCAGCAGCGGTATGCTATAATGCCCGCATGATCACCAAGGCACTTGAGAATCTGGTAAGGCACGCGGAAGCTTGGCCTCGCGAAGACCAGGAGGAGCTTGCCGACTATGCCCGCCTCATCGAGGCGCGGCAGACCGGCGTGTATGCGACGTCGGAATCAGAGCGCAGCGCGGTCACAGCGGGGCTAGCAGAGGCCGATCGCGGCACTTTCGTAGATGAGGATACCGTTCGCGCGTCCGACACTCGCCGCGGGCTATGAAGGTCCCGATTTACGAGAATGGTTCATGCATGAATTGGGAACAGATAGCATCGGATTTCGCTTGGGACGGCTCATGGCGAGACATCTACATTCTGAACACGTCTGAGGCAGATTGGCAGGGCGTCTGGAACATCCTCCTCGAATGGACCCCGCCTCCTGATTTCAGTGTCTCCGGCAAGATCGAGTCGATGCCATTGGGCGTCGAAGCGGCCCTGGAAAGCGAAACAGGCAGCTTACTGTCTTTTTACGTCGGGCCAATTCAGCTTGCATGTCACTTCTTCAGCGCTGACGAAATTGAGTTCGACTTCGATCCAAGGCAAGTCACTGGAAAAACCGAGGTTGAGCACCTTGACCGCTTTATGCGATTGCTCGGTGACGCTACTGGGAAGCAGATAATTCTCACGCAGGAAAATGATCAAGAGGCTATCATCGCCCGCTACTCTCCCGATCTTGACAAGGTAGTTTGGACTGCACTTTCATAGCCGAATGTCTGCAACAGGTCATTTGTTGACTGGCGGCTTCCGCCTCATGGAGGCTATCGCCAAAGCATAAGAACCATCGTGAGCCCACCCGCGAGGCGGGAATACTGCCCCGCCGCCTTCGAAGTGTTGCCTTCGGGTTTGCTAAGCCGCTTCGGCCAAACACTTCGCACATGTCCCACGAAACTCGATCACCGCCTTCTTGGCGGCGAAGCCAGTCGAACGCACCCATTCGTCGAGCCGGTGTCCGACATCGTGGTCGGAGAACTCGGTTACCTGGCCGCAGGTGTCGCAGATGGCAAACGCCGTCATCGAATGGCTGTGGTCGTGCGGCTCGGCACAGGCGACGAAGGAATTGAGGCTTTCGAGCCTGTGCACGAAGCCGGACTTCACCAGCGTGTCTAGCGCCCGGTAGACCTGCAGCGGCGCGCGAAAACCGCGCTCGCGCAATTGGTCGAGCAACGTATAGGCGCTGAGCGGGGCGCTGGCGGCCTCGAGTTTCTCGAGAACGCAAAGCTGGTTCTTCGTCAGTACATCCCTTGCCGCCATGATCCTGTTCCAAGCCGCTCCATGCCGATCAATGCCAGTTCGCATGCAATCGGACCTTTTCCATTGAGATAGCGACGAACTGCCATTTTTGCTACTGTTTCTATTCGCAGCCGGTGGTCGGCTGGCCGGCGGCGCCATATTCAAAATACTGACAAAATCGTCGGCCAGGCTGGCCGTGCTTGGAAATTCGATCGGGCTTGGGGAAGCAATCATGATCAAAGTGACGCGGCGGACGCTGCTTGCCGGCACGTCCGCGCTGGCCGCTGCCGGCCTGGTGCCGTTTCGGGCATTCGCAGCGGCGCGCACCTACCATGCGCTGCTTGTTGCCTGCACCGATTACCCGAACCTGCCGAAGAAAAACTGGCTGATCGGACCGAAGAACGATGCCGGCTTGGTGCGCGACTACCTCCTGAAGAACACGCCCGCGCCGGTGAAGTTTTCAGCCGAAAACGTCACGCTGCTCGCCAAGGATGTCGAAGGCGCCAACGGACCGCCGACACATGCGGCGATCAAGGCGGCGTTGGCCGACCTTGCCGCCAAGGTCCAGCGCGACGATTTCGTCTACCTGCATCTGTCCGGTCATGGCGCGCAACAGCCGGCGGCGAACAAGGGCGACGAGACCGACGGCCTCGACGAGATTTTCTTGCCGTCCGACATCGACAAATGGGTGAACCGCGAACAGGGCGTGCCCAATGCGCTGGTCGACAACGAGATCGGCACCGCGCTCGACGCCATTCGCGACAAGGGCGCCTTTATCTGGGCCGTGTTCGACTGCTGCCATTCCGGCACGGCGACGCGCGCCGCCGAGGTCGACGACGAGCTGGAACGCAAGGTCGAGTTCGCCGATCTGGTCGGGGGCGACGACGCTGCCAGGGCGGCTGCGGTGAAAGCCTATGACGGGATTGCGTCGGCCGCGCCGCGCGGCTTTGACGAGGACGGGCAGCGCAAGCCGGCTTTCAAGCTGACGCCGACCGGCGCCGAGCCGACCACCAAGGGTAAATTGGTCGCCTTCTACGCGGCGCAGACGGTCGAGACGACGCCCGAGATGCCGCTGCCCAAGGGCACGGCGGATGCGCCGCGTTTCGGGCTGTTCACCTTCACCATCCTGTCGAAACTGGCCGAGAACCCCAACATCACTTACCGCCAGCTCGGCCAGGCGGTGCTGCAGCAATATTCGGCGGACGGCCGCACCCGGCCAACGCCGCTGTTCGAGGGAGAACTCGACGCACGCGTCTTCGGCACCGACAAGACCGACGCGGTCATGCAATGGCCGATCGTCATCGAGAGCGACAAAGCCACGATCGGCGCCGGACTGCTGCATCGCCTCACTCCAGGCAGCAGGCTCGCAATATTGCCGTCGGCGCTGTCGCCGCTGTCCGAGGCGCTTGGCTATCTCCAGGTGCAGTCGGCGAAGAACCTGGAAAGCCGCGTCCAGCCGGTCGAGTTCGGCGGTAAACCGGCGCTCAAGCTGGCCGACATCCCCGCCAATGCCTATGCCCGGCTCGCCGAGCTCGCCGTCGACTACAAGCTCGTGGTCGCGCGGCCGGCGGCGGCCAAAGGCTTGGAGAAGGAGGCCGCGCTGGCCAACTCGGTTCTCGACGATCTGGCGGCCAGGCAGAACTCAGGATTCCACATCGCGCTGGTCGAGCCGGGCAAGAGCGCAGATCTGCGTCTCGCAGTGCTGCGCGAGAACGCCATTGCCGGCGCCACGGAAGATGCCACCGACGCGCCGACGCTGTGGTTCCTGCCGGCTTCGGGCGACATGACGCTCAAGGACGGCAGCAAGCCGCCGATGATCGTCATTCATCCGGATGGCCGCGAAACGTTGATCGACGCCGCGGCAGGGACTCTGACGAAAATCTTCCGCGCCATCGGCCTGTCGAGGCTGGCCGCTGCTTCCGATTATCGGCCGGAAGAAGTCAGTGTCGAGTTCCGGATCAAGCGTTTTGACAGTGACACGCTGCAGCCGATCGAACCGTCGACGGTGCCGCGTGTTTCGCCCGACGATCAGGTGCACGTGCTGGCCAGGAACGGTTCGACCAACCTGGTCGACATCAACGTGCTCTACGTCGGCTCCGACTATTCCATCCAGCATTTTCTCACCGAGCGCCTGACCGAAGGCGCCGTGCTCGAGGAAGGCCTGTTCAAATTCACCGACACCAGCTTCGGCATGGAGCGGATGATCGCCGTCTTGACCGAGGCGCCGCCGCAGAGCGAGAAGCAGGACCTGGGCTTCCTGGCGCAAGAGGGGGTTGTCTCGGTAACGCGCGGACTGGGACAGCCAAGTTTCTCCGATATGCTGGCCGATATCGGCATGGCGCCGGCGACGCGGTCGGCCATGCGGCTCACCGACGACAAGGGGTCGAAGGGCGCCGTGATGATCTTCCCGATGGAGACGGTGCCGCGCGCCTGAGGCGGGATCAGGCGGCCGGGCCTCTTGCCTGATCGGCTGATAATGAACATTCTTCGACCGCCGCTGTCGGCGGCCGAACGGAACGGATGAGGGCGTTCGTGAACGGGATCGTATTTTCGTGGCGCGCAACAATCGCCGGCCTTGCCGCCGGGCTGTTGCTGGCCGGCAATGCCTCGGCCGACGAGGCCTGCGGCCTCTGCGCCAAGGAGGTCGTCATCAACTCCGAACTGGCGAGTTGCTTTCTCGACCAGTACGACCAGATCGCCAAAACCGGCAACACCGCCGTCGTCGTCGATCTCAGCAGCTGTACCTCACGCGGCGTGGTCGAAGCGTTGCCGTCGCCAGGCAAGGCGCAGGTGGCGCCTGACGTGCAGTTCATCGTTTCGCGCACGCAGCTGGATTGCCTGAAGAAGAAGCTGGAGACGCCGGGCATCGTGCTCGACCCGTCCGCCACCATAGAACTGGACAGCTGCGGATGACGAAAGCAGGGGGCAGCGCAACGCAGCAGGCAGTGTCAGCGCCGACATTGGAAAAGAAGCCGGTGTCCCTGCCGGAAACTGTCGAAGGCCTGCCGTGGGTGAGCAATCACGAGGTCAAGAAGGAGGCGAACCCGTTCACCGATCGCGACTGGCGCATGCTCGTCTATGCCTGGTCCGGATTGCTGGTACGCCTGGCGATCATTTTCACCTTGATCTTTTCGGTCTACCAGTTCCTGGCAAACCAGGAGCAGAAGCGCGTCGAACAGACGATGTCGCTGGTCGAGCTCTGGGAAAGCAAGGATTACCAGCAGGCACAACGGGCCCTCAAGCAACGCCTGGCGGCGCTCAACGCCAAATACGGCAATCTGCTCAGTGCCAATCCGACGCCAACCGAGGAACAGGTGTTCAGACAGCGCATCGGCATCGAAGCGATGAGCGCTACTGGCGGCGACATGCCGCTTGCCGAGTTCAGCGATAATTTCGACCGCATCGTCTATTTTCTCAACCGCCTTTCCTTCTGCGTCGAAGGCAGGCTGTGCTCGCGCGAGGTCGCCGACTCCTATTTCCGCGACTACGCCGCTTCGTTCTGGAGCTATTTTGCCGGCTATATCGACAAGGAGCGCAAGGCCGGCTCGCCGACCTTCGCCCTGCCGATCGAGAACTATGTGCGCCAGGCGCCAGCCTCGGCCCAGTCCAGATAGTCCCCCAAAATGCGAAAGCCGGCGAGGGAAATGCTCCGCCGCCGGCTAATTCTCCGCGATGATCGCGGCGGGAACTCTGCAGGCCTATTTGTACAGGCTGTTGATCCACTGGACGTTGATGGCGTTCAGGCGCACGGCGGTATTGGCATCCGGGCTCTCGGCCACGTTCACGCCGGTGATGACGCGCTGCTTGGAGCCATTGTCATAGGCATAGACCGAGCTGCCGCTCGATCCTGGATATGTGTCGCAGTCGTACTGGAAATACTCGGTGGCGATGTTTTCGGCATGCACTTCGCAGGTCGCCTTCCACATCGTGCCCATCGGCTTGTCGCCGGGATAGCCGATGATGTTGGCGGTAAAATCGCCGAGATCCACATAGTTGGCATAGCCCAGCCAGCCGAGATTGGTGCCGACATCCTGTTTCAGGGTGACGATGCCGAGATCCCACGGCACGACCGAGCCGTAAAAGCCCTGGTAATTGTCGATGAAACCCTGGATGACATAGGCGCTTTCATAGGTGAAGGCGCCGAACGGTGCGTCGTCGGCGGTTTTGCCATTGAGGGCCGGCACGAACAGGATATCGTCGAGCCAGGCCTTGTCTTCGTGGCTGTAGAGGCAGTGCGCCGCGGTGAGCACCGTGCGCGGGCCGATCAGTGTCGCCGAGCAGCTGCCATAGCTGCCGCTCTTCGATTTGCCTTCGAGGTAGCCGATCGCGGTGAACGGGTAGGTCTTGGTATTTGTGATCTGCTCGCGGTCGTCCGTGCCGAACACCTGGCGGCCGGCCTCTTCGCCTCCGTTCAGCCCGGAATTATCGGACTTCTGCCCGTCGGCGGGCGCGTTCATTTCCTTGATGACAAGGTCCTTCAGCGTCTCGTTCGGGTCGATCTTGATGTCCTTGCCGTCGGCGGAGCGGCCGACGATGCCATAGGATTTGACGGCCGTTGCTTCGTCGGTGAGCGGCGCGGCGCGATTGGCCTCGTCGTCGGTCAATTTCGGCGGGGCGATCGGTTTCGCCCGGCCAGGCTTGTAATCGCCCGATGTTACGTCCCGCATGCTTTCGCCGTTGCCGGCATTGGCGGAACCTGGATCGGCTGCCAAGGCAGGAACCGCCCACATTGCGGTGGAAAGCAACGCGGACGCAATAATGCTATGTGTCAGTTTTGTCATGGTGAGACTCTCCCAAAAGTCAGCAAGGACTGGATCAAGATAGAGAAATATTGTCGAGATCGTGGTGGCGCAGAAAAATGAAATTGGTTACCGGTGCCTTTACCGGGCCATTATTCAGTGCAGCCAGTTTAGGTCCCCGCCAAAAATGCCTGCAACGGTATACTGCCTAAAATAATCCAACATTGGCAACGACAAATTGCTTCCACATAGCCCGTGGGGGGCTATAGGATTTTGGGCGGGTTTGGCTCGACAGCACGACTGGCAGAAATGGTGCTCGGCTTTGTGACGGATCGTGCTTCGCCGTGGAGCATGATCTCACCGGCCGGTTCCATTTCAGTGGATCATGCGTCGGCGACTGACCTGTCGGGAACATCGTCTCAGGGGGGTTCGAGGTGAAGATCATCCATAGGTTCAGACCGATTGCCGCCGCGCTGCTCGGCATCGCGGCGGCCGTGCCGGCCGTCAATTCCGTTCATGCTACGGACGCCGCCGCCCGGCCGGAGGCGGCGATCTCGCCGATGAAACGCGTGGCCGAGGCCAGGGCCAAGGCCAGGGCGGAGAATCCCGACGGCGCCGATCGCGTCTACGGCGGCAAAGAGGCCGAGAAGGGCGCTTACCCGTTCCAGGTGGCATTGCTGACCACCGGCAAACTGGACAAAAGCCCGGCCTCGCAGGCGAATGCGCAGTTCTGCGGCGGCAGCCTGATCGCGTCGCAATGGGTGCTGACGGCGGCGCACTGCCTCAATGACGACGGCGAGCCGATTTCGCCTGATGTGGTCACCGTGCTCACCGACGCCACCGATCTGAGCGAGGGCAAGCGCTACAAGGCGGTGGAGATCATCGTCAACGAGGGCTATAGCGAGCAGACGCTGGACAACGATCTCGGCCTGATCCGGCTGGCCGAGCCGGCCGATGCCCCGACCATCAAAATTGCCCGTGAGCCGACCCCCGACGCCGGCAAGACGACGGTCACCGGCTGGGGCAAGATGCAGGACGGAACATTTCCCACCGCGCTGATGGTCGCCGACCTGGACCTCCAGCCGAACGCAACCTGCAACAGCGGCATCAAGGCGATTTATGCACATGATTTGAAAGCAGCGCTCGGCGAGCTCGCCCGCCGCATGCGTTATTCGGAACGGGGCATCGAGGCGGCCGCCAACGCGATTGCTGCTGACATGGCCGATCCGTTGACCGGCAACATGATCTGCGCCGGCACGGCCAGCGGCGAGCGCGACGCCTGCAATGGCGACAGCGGCGGACCGCTGTTCATGACCGGCGCCGATGGTCCGGTGCAGGTCGGCGTCGTCAGCTGGGGCGAAGGTCCGGCCGACGGCGGCACCGCCTGCGGCCACAAGAACGCCTACGGCATCTACACGCGGCTGGCCAATTACACCGGCTGGATCGAGGAGAAGATGAATACCGCAGCGCCCGTACCCGCAGCACCCAAAGCCCTCGGCACGGCCCAGAAGCCGGCCACGCCTTAGCAAGTTAAGTTATCGTCGTTCCCCAATTCGGAAATCGTTGCATTGACAAAGTTTGCCAAACTATCATTTATCGAGTGAGGCCCTGAGATAGAGGAAACGACATGGCAACGATGAACGTAAGCCTTCCGGGCGATATGATCGAATTCGTGGAGCATGAAGTCTCTCAAGGCGGATACGGTTCCTCGAGCGAAGTGGTCAGAGAAGCGCTGCGCTTGCTGCGGCACGAAAAGGCCCAGCAGGCGGAGAAACTCGCCATCCTTCGGCGCGAAATCACTATTGGGGTGGAAGCCGCCAACGCAGGACGCGTCTCGAAGAAAAGCGTCAGTGACATTCTCGATGAGGTGATGCTCGAATCGCCCAGGAGATGAGATACGAGCTTACCGAACCCGCGGAACGCGATATCAGGGACATCTTGCGAAATACGATGCAGATGTTCGGTCCCCGACAAGTCCAGGCCTACGCCCGCATCATCGAGCTTGGTATCCAGCTAATCGCGGAAGATCCGGATCGACCAGGTTCCATCGAGCGCGCCGAACTCGCTGCGGGTGTTCGACTGCTGCACCTCGAGATCGCTGCGGGAAGGCGCGGAGGTGCCGCACATTGCCTTTATTACATGAAGCATCGGCTTTCGGACGATACGATCGGCGTCATTGTCGTTCGAGTGCTTCATGAGCGTATGGAACCACGGCATAGGGTGATCAGAGCTCTCAAGAAGAGCCAAGACAGGTAGCCCGGAGGCACCCGACGGCGACCAACCATCCAGTGGTCCGGGTTCCCGATCGTCCAAAGTGGTCAGGCCAGACGAGCCAGTTGCCAATAAGCGAGGATGGTCGGTCCCATCAGATGATCTTCCACCTTCTGGACTGGAGTAATCCCGCCGTCTTGGTCAAAAACTTTGTCGGCAAACGCAGCGGGTTTTAGATCGGGACTAGAACCAGCGATCGCGGCGCTGGTCCGTGGCGGCCAAGGTGAGGCCGAGTAGCGCCCCTACAGCCGCTCCGAGTATGAATGCCGACGATATTGTGCCGGGATTGTCCTGGACGACCCCGGACACCGTCTGCGCCCTGTTGCGGAGGGCTTGTGCCGTCCGGGAGGCGCGCTCAGCAGCATTGTCATACCAACCGCCGGCGTCTTCGATCGCCTCTTCCGCGCGCTCGGCCAAGGTCCGATTGATCTTGCTGATCTCGCGCTTCAGCTGCGCAACCTGCTTCTCCAGGGCTTCCTGAGCCTCACGTTGAGTCATCTTCGGTGCTGCGGATTCGTTCGGTTCGTCGGCCATGGTAATCTCCTTTGCTCAGGTTCGGCTCAACGGCTGGCCCGCTATCTAGGTTCCTCCGCAAAACGCGTCTGTCCGGTGTTTGTTCGATGAGAGACCGGGTTCTGTCCGGCATGTGTGCGAAATCGGCTTGAACATAGGATCGTTCCGGCGCTCCCCGCGTTGGTGAGAACCCATAAGGGAGGAACCGCCATGGATGACGATCGGCACGAAAAGATTCGGCAGCGAGCCTATGAGATCTGGATGCGCGAGGGCCGTCCGGACGGCGCGCATGAGCGTCATTGGCAGCAGGCGAAGCAAGAGCTTGGCTACGACGAGACGACGGCCGGCCAGGCTGATGACGACGCGGCCGCGCACGGTCCGGCTGGAACGATCGCCAGTTCCGACGTTCTGACGGTCGAGGCACTGGCGATGCGCACCGGGATAACCGGCGATCAGGCGCAAGAGCTGATCGACAGGCTTGGCAACGACAGGGCAACGCTCGAGGAAGCCGCGCGGAACCTCAAGGCAGCCGAAAGTTAGCGTCTGGCCACCGTGTCGAAGACGGCTATAAGTTCCCGCTGCCGCGTCTTTTCGATGAAAACGGACCGCGGACCATCGTCGCCTACTTCCTCGGCGGCCCCTTGCGCTCGGCCGATGCCGCCCAGAGGTTGATGTCCGACTCGCGGGCAAAGGTGTCGATCTCGGCGAGCTCGGCATCGCTGAAGTCGAGCGCCTCAAGCGCGCCGACGCAATCCACGACCTGTTCCGGCCGACTGGCGCCGATCAGCGCTGATGTCACCCTGCCCCGGCGCAGCACCCAGGCCAACGCCATCTGCGCCAGCGTCTGGCCGCGGCGACGGGCGATGACGTTCAGCGCCTCGATATTGGCGATCGACTTGTCATTGATGAATGCCGGGCGCAGCGACTTGCCCTGGCTGGCGCGGCTGCCATCGGGGATGCCGCCGAGATATTTGTCGGTCAGCATGCCTTGCGCCAGCGGCGAGAACACGACCGAGCCGACGCCAAGCCCCTCCAGCGTATCGAGCAGACCATCATCCTCGACCCAGCGGTTGAGCATCGAATAGCTCGGCTGATGGATCACGCAAGGCGTGCCGAGCTGCTTCAAAATATCGGCAGCTTCGCGGGTACGCTGCGAATTATAGGAGGAAATGCCGGCATAGAGCGCCTTGCCCGAGCGCACCGCCTGATCGAGCGCGCCCATCGTCTCTTCCAGCGGGGTCTCGGGGTCGAAGCGGTGCGAATAGAAGATGTCGACATAGTCGAGTCCCATCCGCTTCAGGCTCTGGTCGAGGCTGGCCAGTACATATTTGCGGCCGCCCCATTCGCCGTAAGGTCCTGCCCACATTTCGTAGCCGGCCTTGGTCGAGATGATGAGCTCGTCGCGATAGCCGGCAAAGTCCGTCCGCAGGATCTCGCCGAAAGCCCGCTCCGCCGAGCCGGGCGGCGGGCCGTAATTGTTGGCGAGGTCGAAATGCGTGATGCCGAGATCGAACGCCTTGCGCGTGATCGCCTGCTTGGTTCTATGCGGCGTGTCGTCGCCGAAATTGTGCCACAGCCCGAGCGAGATCGCCGGCAGCTTCAGGCCGGACCGCCCGCAGCGATTGTAGACCATCTTTTCGTAGCGGTTCTCGGCGGGAACATAGGGCATGGGAAATCCTCATATCGAAACGAGCCCGACGGCTGCCGCCGCGACAGTGGGGCAGTCGAGCTTGCCACCCTTAGCCTCTCCCCGCGCAAACGGGGAGAGGCTTTTTGCGGTGCTTGGGAGGTGCGCCGCCTACTTGGTTTTCTTCTTCGCCAGCAGCTCCTTCGCCGCCTTGACGCCGAGTGCCGCGGGCCGCTCGCAGCTGGTCTGCATGGCGACGAACTTTCCCGTCTCGCCCGAGCGCAACAGGCCGGTCATGACGTCGACGGCATGCAGCGCCAGTTCCATCGAGCAGCGGTGCGGCCGGCCTTCCGCAATCGCGACCGCCATGTCGGCAAGGCCGGCGGTGCGGTAGTTGGCCATCATGCCTTGCGAATGCATCTCGTTGGGCACGCCGAACGGATGCGGCCATTTCGGCAGCTTCTTCACCGGCTTGGCAGCTTCGGTGTAGCGCACTTCGCCGCCGAAGAAGTTCGGATCCGGCACGAACACGGTGCCCGCCTCGCCATAGAGCTCCATCGGCGCGTGGCCGTGGCTCCAGACATCCCAGCTGGTGTTGAGCGTCACCACGGCGCCGTTCTCGAATTCCAGCACGCCGTGGATCGTCGTCGGCGTGGAGACCGGGATCTTTTCGCCGGCACGCGGCTTCGAGCTGATGATGCGTTCCGTCATCGGGATCGAAGCAAAGGCCGCGACCCGCTTCACCGGCCCGATCAGCTGGATCAGATTGGTGATGTAATAGGGTCCGATATCGAGCACCGGCCCGGCGCCCGGCTGGAAGAAGAAGTCCGGATTGGGGTGCCAGTGCTCCATGCCATGGCTCATCACATGACAGGTGCCGCTGGTGATCCTGCCGAGCCTGCCGGTGTCGATCAGGTCGCGGACAAGCTGGTGCGCGCCGCCGAGGAAGGTGTCGGGGGCAGAGCCGATGCGCAGCCCCTTGTTTTCCGCCCGTTTCTTCAGGTCGAGCCCTTCCTTGACCGACAGCACGAAGGGCTTCTCCGAATAGACGTGCTTGCCGGCGTCGAGGATCTGCTTCGACACCTCGTAATGCACCGCCGGAATGGTCAGGTTGACGATGATGTCGATATCGTCGGCCTTGAGCAGCCCCTCGACGGTCTCCGCGCGCAGCTTGAACTCTTTTGCCCGCGCTTTCGCCGCTTCCATGTTGATGTCGGCGCAGGCGCGCATCTCGATGCCGCGAAACAGCGGCGCCAGTGAGAAATACGCCTTCGAGATGTTGCCGCAGCCGATGACGCCGATCCCAAGTTTTGTTGCCATGCTAGTGTGCTCCTAATAGGTCTTGGCGGCTGCGATCGAGCGGCGGGCGAAGCGCTCGATGTCGTTGGGATTGTCCTGTTCCATGACGTAGTATTTTGCGGCGCTTTTGGCGCGCAGCGCCTTGATCAGGCCGGGCCAGTCGATAGTGCCGTGGCCGACGTCCGACCAGCCGTCCTCGTCGAGGCCCTCGCCCCGCTTGGCCAGGTCCTTGACATGGACGGCGACGATGCGCTTGCCGTGCTTCTCGATCCAGGGCAGCGGATCGACGCCGCCGCGCACCACCCAGGCGACGTCCATTTCCCAGCCGATGTCGGGCGCCGAGGACAGGATATGGTCCTGCGGCACCGAGCCGTCGGCGAGCGCCTTGAACTCGAAATCATGGTTGTGCCAGGCAAAGCCATAGCCGGCTTTCTTGGCCGTCTCGCCGACCTTGGCCAGGCGTTCGCCGAAGCCGCGCCAGCCGGCGACATCGGCCGGCCTGAACTCGGCGTTCAGGAAGGGGCAGATGAGCAGCGTGATGCCGAGCGCGTCGGCCGTCCTGCGCACGCCGTCGAAATCCTTCTCGAGCGCGTCGATCGAGAAATGCCCGGTCGGCATGGCGAGCCCGTTCTTGTCGAGCTCGGCACGGAACGCCTTGGGATCGTCATAGACACCGCCGAACCCTTCGACTTGGCTGTAACCAAGCTCGCCCAGCATTTTGAGCACGCCCTCCCAGGGCTGGAAATTGCGGGCGCTGTAAAGTTGGAATGACCAGTTCATCGTCTCTGTCCGTTTCTTGTGGATGGTTAGTTTTGGGGGGATGAGTAAGTCTTGGGGGATGAGGTCTTGGGGGGAATGGAAGAGTCTTGGGAGGCTAAATCATGCTCTAGAGGCGGTTGCCGGTGGCGGCGTCGAACAGCGAGGCGCGCATCGGGTCAAAACCGATGCCGACCGCCTCGGCGTTGTTTGGCGTACGCTCGGCTGTCACCCGTACCGTGAAATTCTGGCCGCCGAGCTTCAGCCAGACCAGCGTGTCGGAACCCATCGGCTCGACGACCTCGACGTTTGCCGTGGCTGCAAACGGCCATCCCGTGCCGCTGTTGAACGCCACGTGCTCGGGGCGGATTCCGAACACGGCCGGCCCCGGCACCGGGTCCTTTTCGAAAGTATAGGTGGCAAGCGGTATCCGCACATCCTCGGCGACAAAGTGCCAGTCGCCTGCCGCCTGCTCCAGCCTGCCGTCGAGGAAGTTCATTGCCGGCGAGCCGAGGAAGCCGGCGACAAACCGGTTGACCGGCCGGTTATAGATGGTCTGCGGCGCATCGAGCTGCTGGATGACGCCGCCCTTCATCACCGCGATACGGTCGGCCAGCGTCATCGCCTCGATCTGGTCGTGGGTGACGTAGATCATGGTGTTCTCGAGCTTGCGATGCAGCAGCTTGATTTCGACGCGCAATTCCGCGCGCAGCTTGGCGTCGAGGTTGGAGAGCGGCTCGTCGAACAGGAAGACGTCGACGTCGCGCACAAGTGCGCGCCCGATCGCCACGCGCTGGCGCTGGCCGCCGGACAGGGCCGCCGGCTTGCGATGCAAGAGCGGTTCGATCTGCAGGATCTCGGCGGCCCGGGCGATGCGCTTGGCGATCTCGTCCTTGGCAAGACCGGCAACGCGCAGCCCGAACGACAGGTTCTTCTCCACCGTCATCTGCGGATAGAGCGCATAGGATTGGAACACCATGCCGATGCCGCGATCCTTGGGCTCTTCCCAGGTGACGTTCTTGCCCTTGATGAAGATGCGGCCTTCGGAAACGTCGAGCAGCCCGGCAATGCAGTTGAGCAGGGTCGACTTGCCGCAGCCGGACGGGCCGAGCAGCACGATGAACTCGCCTTCCGCGACATCGAGGTTGAGCGTCTGCAGCACCGATATCGCGCCGAAATTCAGCGACAGGTTCTGGATCGAGACGCTGGTGCCGTTTGCCCCCTTGCTGCCGTTTACCGCAATGCTGCCGTTTGCGTTCATCGCCATCATCCTTTCACCGCGCCGGCGGCGATGCCGCGCACAAACAATTTTCCGGACAGGAAATAGACGATCAGCGGCACAAGGCCGGTCAGGATGGTGGCTGCCATGTTGACGTTGTATTCCTTCACGCCTTGCACCGAGTTGACGATGTTGTTGAGCTGCACCGTCATCGGATAGGTGTCGGGGCGGGTGTAGACGACGCCGAACAGGAAGTCGTTCCAGATGCCGGTCACCTGCAGGATGATGGCGACGACGAAGATCGGCAGCGACATCGGCAGCATGATGCGGAAGTAAATGCCCCAGAAACCGGCGCCGTCGACACGCGCTGCCCGGAACAGCTCCTCCGGCATGGAGGTAAAGTAGTTGCGGAACAACAGTGTGAGGATCGGCATGCCGAAGATGGAATGGACGATCACCAGGCCGCTGAGGCTGCCGTAGAGACCGACCTCGCGCAGGATGATGACGATCGGATAGATCATCACCTGATAGGGGATGAAGGCGCCGACGATCAGGATGATGAAGAAGGTGTCGGCGCCTTTGAAGCGCCAGTTGGCAAGCGCATAACCGTTCACCGAGGCGAGCGCGATCGACAGGATCACCGACGGGATGGTGATGCGCACCGAATTCCAGAAGCCACGCGACAGCCCGTCGCAGTTGAGCCCGGTGCAGGCGCTCGACCAGGCCTTGACCCAGGGCTCGAAGGTGATCTCCATCGGCGGCGAGAAGATGTTGCCGAGGCGTATCTCGGGCATGCCTTTGAGCGATGTCACCACCATCACGTAGAGCGGCAAAAGATAGTAGAGCGCGACCACGATCAGCGTGCCGTAGAGGAAGATGTTGCGGCGCGAGAACGTGTGGCGCGGCTTCGGTCCGCTCGGCCCGTAGGCTTCGAGCCCGCCGGTGCCGGCAATGGCAGGCAATGAAACGGCTTGGTCAGACACGCTTCTTGCCTCCGAACTCGAGATAGGCCCACGGCACGATGACGATGATCACCGACAGCAGCATCATCGTCGAGGCGGCGAACCCCTGCCCGAGGTTCTGGGCGAAGAACATATAATCATAGACATATTTGGCCGGGACTTCGGAGGCGATGCCGGGCCCGCCGCTGGTCTGGGCGACGACAAGGTCGTAGACGCGAACGATGTTGGAGGCGACGATGACGAGCGTGGTGATGAAGACCGGTCGCATCATCGGTATGATGATGAACAGATAGGTCTTCCAGGTCGGTATCCCGTCGACCCGCGCGGCTTTCCAGATATCCTCGTCGATGCCGCGCAGGCCGGCCAGCATCAGGCACATGATGAGCCCGGTGCCTTGCCAGAGAGCGGCGATCAATATGCCGTAGATGACGATGCTGGAATCATAGAGCGGATTGAAGCTGAAACTCGTCCAGCCGAGGCTGCGCACCACGCCCTGGACACCGAATTCCGGGTTGAGCAGCCACTGCCAGACGAGACCGGTGACGATGAAGGACAGGGCGAAGGGATAGAGGAAAATGGTCCGGAACGTGTCCTCGAACCGGATCTTCTGGTCGAGCAGGGCAGCAAGCAGGAAGCCGATGACCAGCGAGAACACCAGCGACAGCACGCCGTAGATCAGCAGGTTCTCGATCGAGATCAGCCAGCGCGGGGTTGCCCACAGCCGGTAGTACTGGTCGAGCCCGACGAAGTGCAGCCGCGGCAGCAGCTTGGAATTTGTGAAGGAATACAGCACCGTCCAGACGGTGCCGCCGACAAAAATCACCAGCGCGGTGAAGATCATTGGGATCGAGGCGATTTTCGCATTGAGGTTGCGAAAGAGTTGGCTAGGGCGTTCGCTCTTGCTCATCTGCACAGCCGCGCTGGATCGGGTAAGGGCCGGAGGGTCAAGAGGTCTTGACCCGAGCTCCCGACCCTGCGCTCGCAGGGGCGGGAGTGAGGCGGTTGGTCGATCGCTCAATCGGCCGAACCGACGATGGCGGCGAAGCGCTTCTGCGCATCTTCCACGGTCATGTCCTGCTTGGCGAAGAACTCGGAGAACAGATCCTCCTTCTGCTTCTGCGTATCCTGCGAAAGCAGCTGGTCGGTCCAGGGCATGACATTGCCCTTGGCGAGAATTTCGAGACCCTTCTTCATGCAGTCGTTCGCCGCCTTGAGGTCAACGTCGCCGCGCACCGGCAGCGAACCCTTCTTGAGATTGAAGGCGACCTGCGTCTTGGGATCAAGCAGCGTGTGGGCCAGCACTTCTTGCGCCTTCGATTTTTCAGGATCTTTCAGCAGCGGGAAGTAGAAAGCGTCGCCGCCGGTGGCGATCATCTCGTTGAGACCGAGGCCCGGAAGGCAAGTATAGTCCTTGCCGGCGACCTGACCGGCAACCTGGAACTCGCCCTGCGCCCAGTCACCCATGATCTGGCCGCCGGCCTTGCCGGTGATGACCAGATTGGTGGCCTGGTTCCAGTCCTGCACATTGGTGTTCTTGGCCATCTTGCGGGCGTCGTCCGCGGCCTTGAAGACCTTGGCGACTTCGGGCCCGGCGGCGAATTCCGCGTCCTTGTCCTTGTAGACCTTGAGGAAGGCGTCGGTGCCGCCGACCGCCGCGAGCAGCACGTCGAACGCGCCGGAGGCTTGCCAGGGCTGGCCGCCGACCGCGAGCGGCTGGATGCCTGCTTTTTCAAGCGCGGGCGCCGCAGCGACATATTCATTCCAGTTCTTCGGCACCGGCACGCCGGCCTTTTCGAAGGCGGCGTTCGACAGCCACAGCCACTGCCAGGAGTGGATATTGACCGGCACGCAATAGATTTTGCCATCGAGGGTACAGCCGTCGAGCAGGCTCTTCGGGTGCACGATTTCCGTCCACTTTTCCTTGGTGGCGAGATCGGTGAGGTCGCGCATCAGCCCGGCCTGCACCAATTCTTCCGCCTGCCGGCCGTGATTGAACTGGGTCGCGCCCATCGGGTCGCCGCCGGTGATGCGGCTGATCATGATCGGCCGCGCCGTGCCGCCAGAGCCGGCGATAGCGCCGTCAACCCAATGATTGCCGGTTGCGTCGAAAGCCTTGGCGAGTTCGGCGACCGCTGCCGCCTCGCCGCCGGAGGTCCACCAATGGGTGACTTCCAGATCCGTCGCGGCCGCCGGGCCGGCAAATTGCAGCGCGACCGTCGCAGCCAGCGCAGCAGTCATGAGTTGGTATCGCATTTCGTTCCTCCCAGAATCTGAAACGTTACAGATTTTCGATACGGCAATTGCTTGAGGCGCGCAACCCCTCAGGCGAAGGTGGCATCAAGTTTTTTCGAAGCACGAATAAAATCGCTCGGCTCGCCGGCCTACCGCATCGCAACAACAGGGGTTGCACTGCAAAATGGAATGCTGCGACGCCAAAAAATCGGAAAAGCCCGTTCCAATCACGGTTTTGCGCCTATTGCAGCACCACTCGTTTTGCGCCTGTCACCAGTGATATGGCGATGGTCGTGACAATCTGTAACGTTTCAGTATATAGCGGTCTCATTCGGTGAAGGCCCGCGGCGAACCCGCGGCCGGCCGATTGCCGGCCTGTCCGGCAACTGGTATGCGCCTGACGGGGCGGGATGAATGAACAGGCATCAAAAAGAGAAGGCCGACGAAGCGTCGGGCCAGGGCCGGCCGACACTGAAGACGCTCGCCTTCATGACCGGGCTGGGCGTCACCACCGTGTCGCGTGCGCTGAAGGACGCGCCCGAGATCGGCGCCGAGACCAGGCGGCGTGTCCAGCTTGTCGCCAAGCAGATCGGTTATCGGCCCAACCGTGCCGGCGTACGCCTGCGCACCGGCAAGACCAATGTCATCAGCCTGGTGCTCAACACCGAGCACGAGATCATGAGCTTTGTCTCGGATATCATCTACGGCGTTTCCGAAGTCATTGCCGACACGCCCTATCATTTGATCGTGACGCCCTACTCGCGCTCGCAGGATCCGCTCGACCCGATCCGCTACCTCGTGGAAACCGGGTCAGCCGACGGCGTCATCATTTCGCGCACGCAGCCGAACGATCCGAGGGCCCGCTATATGCTGGAGCGCGGCATCCCCTTTGCCACGCATGGCCGCACCGATATGGGGCTGATCCATCCCTATCACGATTTCGACAATTACGCTTTCGCGGCCGAGGCAGTGCGCCATCTGGCCGGCCTCGGCCGCCGCCGGCTGGCGCTGCTGGCGCCGCCGGTCGAGCTGACCTATCACGGCCATACGCTCGCCGGCTTTGCCGATGCGCTGAGCGAGGTCGGCGCCAGCGAGATCCCGTTCAACACCGTTTCGATCGATCATTCGATCGAGCAGATCAGAATGCGGACGGCGCAGCTGATGCGCCGCGAAAACCGCCCGGACGGTTTCATCAGCAGCGCCGCCGCCGCGACGCTCGCCATCGTCGCCGGCATCGAGGACGCCGGCCTCAAGCTCGGCCGCGATGTCGATGTGGTATCCAAACAATCGTCGGAGCTTCTGCACCTGTTTCGCAGCGAATTGCTGGTCGTCAACGAGAACTTCCGGCTGGCCGGCGCCGAACTCGCCCGCTCGGTGCTGGGCTGGATCGGCGGCGCCGCACCCGGCACCCTGCAAAGCCTGAGCGAACCGGGCGAAGTCCAGGCCTATCGCCGCCCCGACCAGAGCGGGATACGTTCAGATTGAACTGGGCTCCATCTGTTTGTCTTAGCCGCATTTCTGCGACGCCAAGTGATTCCACTTGGCGCAAAATGCGCGCTACTGACTGGCAACCTTGGGGCCGGTAGCGGATTGGCCGCTTTCTGGCTCCGGACATTCAAAAGCGGACGAATGACGGGCCGGTCCCGGTGCATTCTCCGCGTAGAATATGCGTGGTATCGATTAAATTGCTGTGGGCGATCGGTTCGCTGCCACAGTTGACCTTTTGTTTCAGCTATTCCGATATAGGATTGCATGAAGCTGGGGATTGCTCAGCCAGTGACTGCAACGAACCTTGAAAGCTCAAAGCGTTGTCCAACGCCAAGCAAATACTAGCTATGCTACGAAGCCGCGCCGAGGGCGACGACGAGCAGTTCTATTCGATCGCGTTGCAGGTGGCAGCCTCTGAGGCACGGCAGGGTCACCGCTCAAGCGCGGAGGCGCTTCGCGCCGCCGTCGAAACCGCACGGAAATCGCGCAGGGAATCGCCCGTCGCCATTCAGTTCGCCAAGCCGCGCGGCGAATTGGACGGGCTGATCGAGCATCGAGAACCCCGCTACACCCTCAACGATGTGGTGCTGGACGAGACGTTTCGCGCACGTCTTGATGAATTGGTGCGCGAGCAGCAGAAGCGAAGCTGGCTTCGCGAACATGGCAAGACACCGAACCGTCGTGCCCTGTTCGTCGGCCCGCCCGGCTCTGGCAAGACTATGACCGCCGAGGCGCTGGCAGGCAAACTTCTCCTTCCGCTTTTCGTCATCCGGCTGGAAGGCCTAATAACGCGGTTCATGGGTGAGACCGCCGCGAAGCTACGGCTTGTCTTTGACGAAACCGCAAAGCGGAGGGGCGTCTATCTTTTCGATGAATTCGATGCGGTAGGTGGAAGGCGCAATGCCACCAATGACGTGGCGGAAATGCGCCGTGTCCTGAATTCCTTCCTCCAATACATGGAGGAAGAGAACTCCACCGACAGCCTTGTTATCGGTGCGACGAACCATCCCAATTTGCTCGACAATGCGCTATTGCGGCGTTTCGATCTTGTGCTGGCCTTCGAGATGCCCTCGCAAGCTCAGGTCAAGCAAATTGTTCTCGCCGCCCTGCGCCCATTCAAGGCACCCCGTCTCGCATGGAAAACCCTGTTCAACGCCGCAGAAGGATTGAGCCAGGCCGAGATTACCCGTGCGACAGAGGATGCCGTGAAATCGGCGATCCTCCGTGAATCCGATACCGTCACCTCGGATCAACTCGTCCGGCGGCTGACCGAACGGCGCGCCATGCAGGAGGCTTTCTCCAACCCGAAACCCGGCTAATCCGATATGCCTGATTTCGTCCTGCCCCATCTCGATATTTCCGATCGCCGTCAGCCGAGCCTCTACAAGGCACCCCCGCGCAATATGGGCGGCGGAAGCGCACCGCGCATCCGCGAACAGCATGGCGCAATGCTGCTTGGGCAATTGCGCGCCGCCTTTCAGGAAGTTGTTGAAGCGCCGCCGCCCGACGAGCGTTTTGAACGATCCGAGGGCGCATACTACGAAGTGGAGTTGCGGAAAGGCTCCGACCCCGAGGACCTCGACAAGAGCCGATCCGGTATCCTGTCCGGTGCGGCGAAGCGGGACGCCGGGACGGAAGTGATGACCGCCATCCTGTTCGTGCCGGACGAATCCTTGCCAGTTCTGGAAACGATACTGGAGGACTATCGTGCGGGACCGCTGACCGCGAAGGAAAAGCCGCAACATAAATCCTATGTCGAACCGATCGAAGCGATCCGGCGTGCACGCCTGTTCTCTTTCTGGACCGACAAGCCCGCTGCGCTCCCCGACGATCCGCAGGCGCAGATCTGGTGGGAAGTCTGGTGTATGCGGGGATTTGAAGGCGAGGTGCTTCAGGTGTTGCAGCAGCTCGAATGCCAGATCGCAGATGAACACTATCACCTCACCTTCCCCGAGACTGTTGTCGTGCCGATCTTCGCCCGCCGTGCGGATATTGAAGTAGTGTTGTTTGCCTGCAAAGGCATTACCGAGCTTCGACGCGGTTCCGACACGCCCTCCTTCTTCATGGAGGGCGAGCGCGAGAACCAGCATGATTGGGCAGGTGATCTGGCGGAGCGGATTGTATGGCCCGGCGCTGACGCTCCTCGCGTCTGCCTGCTGGATACCGGCGTCAATCGCGCGCACGTCCTGATCGAACCAGCTTTGGCCGAGGGTGATTTGCTCACCGCCAATCCCGATTGGGTGCCAACCGACAATCAGGCAGTCAGCCACGGCACCGAAATGGCTGGGCTTGCGTTGCACGGCGACCTGTTCGTGGCCCTCCAGGATCAGGGCGAAAGGCCGCTCCGCCATCGATTGGAATCGGTGCGCATCATGCCCGCCGATGGTTTCTCGCCGAATGAGCCGGCGAGATTGGGCACGATCACGTCCACTGCCGTGGCCCTTGCCGAAATCGAGAACCCGGGTTCCGATCGCGTGTTCTGCATGGCCATCACTAACGAAGATGTATCTGGCGAACGCGGCACGAGTTGGAGCGCATCCGTCGATCGCGCCGCAATCGGCAAAATGGAAGGTGATGACGCGAACGCCCCGCGCCGCCTGTTCTTCATCTCCGCCGGAAATGTGCCTGCCGTGATGAATTTCGCCGATCTCCAGCCGCTCCACAACTATCCTATCGAAGACCCGGCACAGGCCTGGAATGCGCTGACAGTCGGCGGATACACGGAAAAGCAGATCATTGATGACGACGGGCTGGACGGCTACCAGCCGATGGCCCCGATGGGCGATCTAAGTCCCTATTCTCGCAACTCGCTTATCTGGATGCAGGGCAAGACGCCGGTCAAGCCCGAAATCGTCATGGAAGCGGGCAACCGTGCCCGATCAGCAAATGGCCAGAGCCTTGTATCCTGCCCCTCTCTGGAACTTCTGACGACGGGCAGTGAAGCGGATCGCCTGCCGATCGTGAATTTCGCCGCCACCAGCGCGGCTACGGCGCTTGCATCTCGTCTTGCCGCCCGACTGAAAGCCGATCATCCCGACCACTGGCCGGAAACCATCCGCGCGTTGATGGTGCATAGCGCCGAATGGACGGAGCCGATGTGGCAGCGACTTCAAGCGACCGGAAGCCTCCGCGAGAAGCAGCGCCTCGCGCGTTGCTTTGGCTATGGCGTGCCGTCCTACCAGCGCGCAACGGCGTCGGCCAAAGAGCATCTGGCGCTTGTCGTGCAACAGACCATCCAGCCCTACAAGAAGAAGGTGACGATCAAGGATGGCAAGAAGCAATACAGTGTCGGCTTCAACGAATGCCACTACTACCCACTGCCGTGGCCAAAGGCGCTTCTGGAACAATACGCCGACAATGACTTCATCGTGAAGGTGACGCTCTCGTATTTCACTGAACCTAATCCGGGCCGTGCGGCAGCCATAGACCCTCAAAAGTATCAGTCTTTCGGTCTGCGATTTGACCTCAAGCGATCGCAGGAAACGGAGATTCAGTTTCGGACCGGCATCAACGCTGAAGAGGTCCAGCCGCCCGGGTTGGCTGCGGCAGGACGTCCGAACGATTCCGGGTGGGAGTTTGGTCCGAGCAGCATATCTGCCGGGTCGATCCATTGTGACCAATGGACAGGCAGCGGCGCGAGATTGGCATCGCGAGACCTGATCTGCGTCAAGCCTGTCTCCGGCTGGTGGAAGGAGCGAAACAAAGCGGAAGTTTGCGAGCAGCTTGCTCGCTATGCGCTGGTGGTAACGCTTGCGTCGCCGGAAGTGGAGGTCGATCTCTATACCCCAATTATGACCGAGATCGTTCCCCAAATTCCTATTGAGATCCCTAGCGTCGAGTGACCGCAACGTAGGGCCAGCGGATGCCGCTGACCGCGGAGCGCAATATCGCCTTCTGGCGCAACTGCTGCCTCCAGCGGGGTCGCTGACGATGACTGCTTCCAGGAATTGGCAAAGCTGATCTCTATGACCGCGATTAGGCGCAGTCCCGACGTCCAACTTGCGAACCGCTGGATCGGCCGAGAAATCCCAACGGCGCGCTGGAGATCACCCGCGCGCGGCTCTACTAGTCCGAAAACCTCACGCTCACGCCGCGCTGCCGAAAATAGGCCTGCATCAACTTGCGCCCCGAGCGGTTGTTCTGCGCCAACTTGGTCGGATCGAACACCGCCTGTTTTATCCCTTCTCGTATCAGCGCCGCTTTGAGCGTCGCGATATGTGCGTCGATGTCGGCATTGTCCGCCCGCAGCGAGGCATAGATATTTTCGGTTGCCTGGGCCACGGTCGGTTCGCTCACAGGTGTCGTCCTTTGGTTGGTTGAGCGGCGGCTTACCACAGATTCGCGGCTCCGCCGATACCGATGAGACCGTCAATCGTCTCTTCCGGCATAGCAGGTTCCTGGCGCGACCCGACACCCAGTTGGTCGCTGGAGATATCTGCTTTCTGGCAACCGCAAAATTGGACTCTACGTCCAAGTTCAGGCGCTAACCCGCCGCGCCACTCCCCCAAGGCCCATGAAACGCGCCCTGCCCATCGATGCGCTCGAAGCCGTGCGCGCCGAAGAAATCGCGTTGCGCCTGGATCAGGTTCGAAGTGCCGCGGCCCTGCCGGTAACTGTCGAAATAGGCAAGTGCGGATGACAGGGCCGGCACCGGCGAGCCGGCTTCGGCCGCCCTTGCCACGACACGGCGAAGCGACGGATGTGCCTCCTGCATCAATGAAACGAAAGCCGGCGCCATCAACAGGTTGGTGGCTGCGCCGCCGGCGCCGAAGGCCTCCGCCATCGTATCCAGCAATTGCGAGCGGATGATGCAGCCGGCCCGCCAGATCTTGGCGATCACCGGCATCGGCAGGTTCCAGTTGAATTCCTTCGACGCGCCGCTCATCACCGCGAAGCCCTGCGCGTAAGCGGCGATCTTGCCGGCAAACAGCGCCAGCTCGAGGTCGCCGAGCAGGGCGTCCCTGTCTCCGGAAATCTTGCTCACGCCGCCGCCATAGACCTTTTCGGCGGCAAGCCGCTCGTCCTTGATCGACGACAGCACGCGTGCCGCCACAGCCGCCTCGATCGCGGTGGCCGGGATACCGAGCTGCTGCGCCTCGATCACCGACCATTTGCCGGTGCCTTTCTGGCCGGCGCGGTCGAGGATGATGTCGACCACCGGTTTGCCGGTCTTGGGATCGTCGGCGGCCAGCACCTTGGCGGTGATCTCGATCAGGTACGAATTGAGCCGGCCCGTGTTCCACTGGGAAAACACCTCGGCGATTTCTTTCGGCCCCATGCCGAGCCCGTCGCGCAATATGCCGTAGATCTCGGCGATCATCTGCATGTCGGCATACTCGATGCCGTTGTGGATGGTCTTGACGAAATGGCCGGCGCCGTCGGTGCCAAGCCACGCCGCGCAAGGCTCGCCCTTGAATTTGGCCGAGATCGCGGTCAGCACCTTTTCGACGCGCTTCCAGGACTCTTCGGTGCCGCCGACCATGATCGAGGGACCGTGGCGAGCGCCCTCCTCGCCGCCCGACACGCCCATGCCGATGAAGGTCAGGCCCGAATCGGTAAGCTCCGAGAAGCGCCGCATCGTATCGCGGAAATTGGCGTTGCCGGCGTCGATGACGATGTCGTTGGCCGACAGCACGCCACGCAATGCCGCGATCTGCTCGTCGACCGGCTTGCCGGCCAGCACCATGATGACGATCGGCCGCGGCGGCCGGATCGCGGCGGCCAGTTCCTCGAGGCTGTAGCAAGGCACCACCCTATCCCTGAGCGCGCCGGCATTTTCGACAAAGGCATCGGTGCGCGCCGCCGTGCGGTTGAAGACGGCGATGCGGTGCCCCTTCTCGGCGATGTTGAGCGCCAGGTTGGAGCCCATCGTGCCAAGGCCGATCAGGCCGATTTCGGCTTTTTCCATTGTTTCTTCCCTGCTTTCGGATCTTGTTGCTTTGAGCCGCGATTGGGTTGGACGCCCATTCTTGATGGCGATGATTGACGGGCCTTCAAGGCCGCGTCAACCGTCTCGCCGAATTGAGTTGCGTGGACCAGCGCTCTCGTCACGGCCTGATGTCGATCGGCGCCTCTATCTTCACCATCTCGAAATCCGAGACCAGGATATCGAGCCGCGCCGTCCAGCGGCCGGCGACCGGAATGACGAGATCGTCGACGCGCCAGGTGCCGTCGCCAAGCTTCGTCGCCGGGCGTTTTATCGGCTCGATGCCGGAATCGGGCTTTGACAGCACCAGCGTCACCTGCTTGGCGTCGAGCGGGCCGAAATCGCCGGTCATGATGAAGATCGAAGCAGCAACAGGCCCGGCATGGCCGGGCGCAATGCTGAGGTCGGCCATCGCTTGCAGCGTGTGGATATGCACCGATGCCGGCTGTGCGGCGGCGATCGCCAGCGCGCGCGGCGGCGGCGTGAAGCGCCAACCGGCGGCGATGCCGAAGATCGCCAGCACGATCAGCACCTCGATGCCGATCGAGCGGGCCAGTCGCCTCTGGACTTCCGTCTTTCCCGCCTCGGCGGGGACCGTAAGCTTGAAGCGGTTGACGGCAGCGAGCGTGAACAGAAAGACGAGCAGCACCAGCTTGATCAGCAGCAGCCGGCCATAGGCGGTATGGACCAGCGCCGACGGCGTTTGCACCTGGATGACGGCGAGCACGATGCCGGCTGCCGCAAGCACGGCCACGACGAACAGGATCGCTCGCGAAAACCGGCGCAGCAACGGCCCGGCTTCGGCCGGCTGCCGTTTCAAGGCTAGACCGAGCGGCATCAGCGCGCCGGCCCAGACAGCAATGCCGACGCCGTGCAGAAACACCATCGGCCTTGTCAGCCATTGCGGCTCGGCGGCACTGGCATGGCCGCTGGCGGCAAGTGCAGCGCCGACGCCGACCAGTCCGGCCAAGGCGAGCGGCCTGGCGTCGGCGGGCGGCACGACCAGCGACAACAGGCCAAGGCCGAGCGCCATCAGCGCGATCAGCACCGTCCAGCCAAAGCTGGTACCGAGCGCGGTCTGCCAGATGACCGGCTGCGCCAGCCGGGCGAGCGGCGCACCGAGTGCATCCAGCCCCTGGAAACCGAGCGACAGCGGTGCCGCCGCCAGCCCGCACAGGATCGCAGCGACGACAAGGTTCCGGCCGGATCGCCCGCCTTGCGCCAGCCAGGCCAGCGCAAAGGCACCGCCGACGCCGAAGAACAGGCCGATATACAGAAAAACCTTGCCAATCCAGATCGCCGTTCGAAGCCCCAGGTCGACGGCTTCGGAGGCGGCCGGCGCGGCACTCGGTGCACCGACCGAGAACAGCACCGAGCCGCCTACTGGATGCCCGTCGGCGGAGATGACCCGCCAGCTCAGCACATGCGTGCCGGATTTCAGCGCCTGCGGATTGTCGATCTCGACGGTCTGGCCGCTGAGCCGGAAAGAGGTCAGCGGGATCGACGTGCCGTCGGGCCGCACCAGCGTCAGCACCAGCGGCGAAACCGGCTCGCTGAAGGTCAGCGACATCTGCGACGGGCTCTGCGCCAGCACCGCACCGTCAGCCGGCTCGGCCTTGATCAGCGCCGCATGGGCGAAGGCCGGATCAGGCATGGCAATTGCGGCGAGCAGCACGATGGCAGCCAGCAGCCCAGCCAGAAGCCGGCCAGAACAGTTGCCGGCCATGCAAGCTTGCCGCAGGAAGGATGCCGGGCTCATCTCACCGCCAAGAGCAGCGGCGCGCTCATCCGCCAAAGCGCGCCGCCGGAGCTCACTTCGGCAGCAGCTTGAGGCCGGGCGCCGGAAATTCCAGCGCGTCCTCAGCCTGCCCGGCCGCCGGAATCTCGATCCAGCGATCGGCGATGCCGTCACATTCCTGCACCACCGGGAAATGCAGCGTCTGGCCTGCCGGCAGGTCGGACGCCAGCGTCGCGCGAAAGACGAATTCGTCGTAGAATTCGTCCGGCAGGCTGCCGGCGCTCCAGTCGATCTCCTTGACGCCGCTGGTCACTGCCTGGCCGTAGAGCTGGTAGGACTTCTCGTATTTGCCGTTCTTGACCTGCAGCGTCCAACCCGGCTTCGGCATCGGTTTGACCGAAAGCACCCCTTCCGGGATCTGCACGCGCAGCGCGGTCGTAGCCTTGCCCTCGCAGCCATGCGGCACCCGAAGAACCGCCTTGTAGGTCGAGCCGACTGCTGCCTCCGGCGTTTCGAGCGTGATGTGGGCAAAGGCCGCGCTGGTCCCGAGGACAAGAAGCACGCAGCCGGGCAAAAGAGATTTCTTCATGATGGTACCTCTCGAAGCGGCCAACTCAGTCGTCGTCCTGGGGCGCCGCGCTGCCGATGCCTTGCACGGCGAATTCAATCTGCACGGGCCCGGCTTTTTCGAAGGTCAGCGTGGCGGAGAACATTTCGCCCTCCTTGGGCTGCCGCTTCAAATCCATGAACATCAAATGATAGCCGTTGGGCGCCAATGCGACCTTGCCACCGGCCGGGATTTCAAGGCCGCCGGTGACCGGCCGCATGGTCATGACGCCATTGCTGACGCTCATCTCATGCAGTTCGGCCTTGGCCGAGATGTCGGAGGTGATCGACAGCAGGCGATCCGCCGCACTGCCGGTGTTGGTGATGGTGAAGTAGCCGCCGGCCACCTTGGCACCGGATGGTGTGGCGCGCGACCAGGGGTGCCCGATCTCGAGATCGCCAAGCTTGAACTCATGTGCCAACACCGTCTGGGCGCTGGCGAACAGGAGGGCAAGAACGCAAAGGGCGACGCCGAGACGCTGCTCGAAACCACCCAGTGCGAAGCGCCTGCGGCTGGATGCGGCAGCGCGAAAAGTGTGAGACATGATTGCTCCGTGGACTTTAATGGGGGATCGCGCCGATGGCCGGTCGCGAACGATGTCGATAAACGCGCCGGCCAAGCGTTGCGCGGCGCGAACCAGAACGGATCAGGCCGTCGCCGGTGGTGCGCGCGGATTGGACGGAGTGCGGGCGCGGGCGAAATCACGATGCCGGAAGGCCGGCAGGACAAAGGCGATGGTTTCGACGGAAAGGCCGCGAGACAGGCTCCCGGCGGCACCGGGCGGCGCGTAGATCGCCGAGACCAGGTTGCAGCCAAGCATGCAGCAAGCCGGCATGTGCTGCTGATGCGGATCGCCGGCGGGGAGTTGCGCCGCACCGTCATGGGTGCAGATCGTGTTGCCGAAAGCATCGAATTGGGAAGCGTTCGGCTCGACGCCGGAAGCAAACGCGCCGAACATCGACTGGAGCACGAAAAGCCACGCCGCGGCGAACGCGACCGGCATGCTCGATCGTCTCCGGCGTATGGTCAAGAACCAGCCTCTTCACGCAGCAACGTCAGCTCTCTAGCACGGAGCCGGCGGCCGGAAAATCGCCAAAACGTTGCTGCGGCAACGCAACACAATCACGCGCGCAGCGGCTGCCTGCCCTCGGGAATCGATGTCAGCAGCGTGTGGCGAGCCGATTTCAGGTGCTTGCGGCAGGCGGCGTCGACCTTGGCGAGATCGCGCGATTTGAGCGCGGCGATATAGGCGAGATGCTCCTGGACCGCGACTTCGTTGCGCTCGCGCTCCTGGGCCTTGTTCCACTGGTAGTGGTAGTGGAAGATCATGGCGATGACGTCGTAGAAATCGACGATGAAGCGGTTGTGCGACGCCCGGTGGATCAGCCGGTGAAAGCGCTCGTCAAGCTCGGAGAATTCGTTGAAACGCACGGCGATCTCGCGTGCCAGCCGGTGATGCTCGTCTTCCAGGCCGTCGAGGTCGGCCCACACCGGGCTGTCCTCGGGCAGAGCGGCAAAGGCTGCGGCCGAGCGCAGTTCGAACATCTCGCGGATTTCGGTCAGCTCCAGCGCGAAGGCGCGGGTAAAGCCTTTCAGCACCCAGTGGCTGTTGCGGCGCTTCTCGATCAGCCCGAAGCGCGAGAAGCGGATCAGGAATTCGCGCACGCTGGTGGTGCCGACGCCGATCTCGCGCGCCAGTTCGAGCTCGTTGATCTGCATTCCGGCTTCGGCACCGCTGGCAAGCAGCCGCCGCATGAAGGAGCGCTCGATGATCTCGGCCAGCGTGTCGGTTTCTTCCTCGGGGAAGAAATCGTCCGGCCGCGGTTCGCGCAGAACCGTCTTGCTGCGCTTGTTCCAGTCGATCAGCCCGGTCTCTTCCATGCGCGCAAGGATGGTGCGGACCGTCGTGCGGCTGACGCCGAGCAGCGTGCCCAGCTCCGGCTCCGAAGGCAGGCTCCTGGTTTCGTCGAGCAGCCTCAGACCGCGATTATAGGCGTCCTTGTAAACGTTGTTGCTCTTCGACATCCCCTGCCCCGTGGCGCGCCGGCGTTTGCGTCCGACGTGAAGCGTTTCTTGCGCATGAAACCGGTACCGCTTCGGAAAACATCATGCGCAACGCTGGTTTTGGTTGTAGAGCCTACTTCGCGCATCCATAAAGACGCGTCGCGCTCTGGCGAAAAAACAATTGACGCAAAAATGTTTTTTCACGATAAAAGACATTATATGTTAAGAGCCGCGTGTCAATCCGCTCGCGCACCCAGGAACACACCCAGGAAGCTCCCGTGAACGCCGCAAACAGCATTCTTCTGTCTCCCGCCGACAATGTCGCGGTCGCCAATGGCCGCATCGAGATCGGCACCGTGCTGCCGGGCGGCGCCGTCGCCGCCGCAGTGATCGAGCCGGGCCACAAGGTGGCGATCAAGCTGATTGCGGCCGGCGAAGCCGTGGTCAAATACGCGCAGGCGATTGGCCGCGCCACGCAGGACATCGCGCCCGGCGAGCATGTCCATTCGCACAATCTGGTTTTCGAAAGCGGGCGTTTGCCGGTGGTGCCGCCGAGCGAAGCGGTGCATGCGACCGAGGCCGACCGCGCCCGCACCTTCATGGGCTACCGCTGCGCCGACGGCCGCGCCGGCACGCGCAACTTCGTCGGCATTCTCGCCAGCGTCAACTGCTCGGCCACCGTCTGCCACGCCATCGCTGACGCGGCGAACCGCACGCTTCTGCCGCAATATCCCGGCATCGACGGCTTCGTCCCGATCGTCCACGGCCAGGGCTGCGGCATGAGCGCCACCGGCGACGGCATGATGGTGCTGCACCGCACGCTGGCCGGCTACGCCCGTCATCCGAATTTCGGCGGTGTGCTGATGGTCGGGCTCGGCTGCGAGGTGAACCAGCTCACCCTCTATGGCCAGAAGGGCGTTGCTGCGGGAAAACGCCATTTCAACATCCAGGAAGCCGGCGGCTCGCGCAAATCGGTCGAAAAGGCGTTGGTCGTGCTGGCCGAGATTGCCGAAGAGGTCGGCAAGCTTCAGCGTGAGCCGATCCCGGTCAGCGAGATCGTCGTCGGCCTGCAATGCGGCGGCTCCGACGGTATGTCCGGCATCACCGCCAATCCGGCGCTGGGTGCCGCGGTCGACATCCTGGCCGGCGTCGGCGGGATCGGCATCCTCTCCGAAACGACGGAGATCTACGGCGCCGAGCACCTGCTTGCCTATCGCGCCGCAACCCCCGAGATCGCCGCCAAGCTCGACGGTTATGTGAAATGGTGGGAAGACCACGTCGCCAAGCATGGCGCATCCATCGACAATAATCCCTCGCCGGGCAACAAGCGCGGCGGCCTGACCACCATCCTGGAAAAGTCGCTCGGCGCGGTTGCCAAGGGCGGCCAGACGCCGCTCAACGGCGTCTTCGGCTATGCCGAAAAGGTCACCGGGCACGGGCTGGTGTTCATGGATACGCCCGGCTACGACCCGGTCTCGGCCACCGGCCAGGTGGCGGGCGGCGCCAATGTCATCGTCTTCACCACCGGCCGCGGCTCCTGCTTCGGCTGCCGGCCAACGCCGTCGATCAAGGTCGCCAGCAACTCGACCATGTATCACACCATGGAGGAAGACATGGACGTGAATTGCGGCGTCATCGCCTCCGGCGAAAAGACCATCGCCGGCATGGGCCGCGAGATCTTCGAACTGATCGTCGAGACGGCTTCGGGCCGCAAGACCAAGAGCGAGGAGTTCGGCTACGGCGACAACGAGTTCGTGCCATGGCACCTCGGAGCGACGCTCTAAGCCGGACGCCCGCTGCAGTCGCGAACACGATGCGGTCGCCAGGTTTCCCAGTTCCTCAAGTCAAAAAAGAATGAACATTCTATATTGACTGGTCGATGGAATTAATATTCCATGCTGATATTGGAGGAGATTGGCAACGGAGTTCCGACGGAGAAAACCCTTCCGCCCAGCCATTCGAAGCGGCCATCAAACATCGCTTGCGCCGACCGAGTTGATGCACTATCAAAATGCGGTAAATGTTTTTTATTGATAAAGTTCCGTTTGGGCCGCGCCATCCGAATGGAGCTTCCGTAACATTCACCGGGCGACTTAGGGAGGACTCCTAATGAAATTCGTGACCAGCATTCTCAATCGCCGCGCCTTCGTGGCACTTGCAGCCGCCTCGATGCTTGCCGGCGTGATGCATTCGGCCCCGGCATCCGCGGCCGACGTGACCATTCCGATCATCGTCAAGGACACTACCTCCTTCTACTGGCAGATCGTTCTGGCCGGCGCCCGCAAGGCCGGCAAGGACCTCGGCGTCAACGTGCCGGAACTCGGCGCCCAGGCCGAGACCGACGTCAACGGCCAGATCTCGATCCTCGAAAATGCCGTCGCCGGCAACCCGGCCGCCGTCGTCATCGCGCCGACCGAAGCCAAGGCGCTCGGCAAGCCGATCGACGAGGCCGCCACCAAGGTCAAGATCATCGGTATCGACTCCGGTGCCGACTCCAAGGCCTTCACCTCGTTCCTGACCACCGACAACATCCAGGGCGGCCGCGTCGCCGCTGACGGCCTTGCAGCAGCCATCGGCGAAGCCAATGGCGGCAAGGTCGAGGGCGACGTCGCCCTGATCACCGCGCTTCCCGGTGCCGGCTCGCTCGAACAGCGCGCCCAGGGTTTTAAGGAACAGCTCGCCGCCAAATATCCGGGCCTCAAGCTGGTCGCCGACAAATACGCCGACGGCCAGGCCACCACCGGCCTCAACATTGCCACCGACCTGATCACCGCCAACCCCAACCTCAAGGGTATCTTCGCCTCCAACCTGATCATGGCGCAGGGCGTCGGTCAGGCGATCGCCGAGAACAGCCTCTCAGGCAAGGTCGGGCTGGTCGGCTTCGACAGCGACGAGAAGCTGATCAAGTTCCTCAATGACGGCGTCATTTCGGCGCTCGTCGTCCAGGACCCGTACCGGATGGGCTATGACGGTATCAAGACGGCGCTCGCCGCCTCGAAGGGCGAGAAGGTCGAGGCCAATGTCGACACCGGCGCCAATTTGGTGACCAAGGCCAACATGAAGGATCCGAAAATCGACGCGCTGCTCAACCCCAAGCTCGACTGAGTATAGCCGCAAGTGAACTGTTTCCGGGGCCTTTTCGCCCCGGAAACATCCCACTCGTGCCAATCGCGAGGCCAATCTTTGGGGCCAATCTGGGAGGATTGTCATGATGTCGACGGCGCAGGAACTCCATCCGGCCCCAACGCTTGAACCGGGCAGGACCATCCTCGAACTCAGCGGACTGGAAAAGCGCTATCCCGGCACCCACGCGCTGAAGCCGGTCGACCTCGCCTTCAAGGCCGGCGAGATCCACGCCATCGTCGGCGAGAACGGCGCCGGCAAATCCACCCTGATCAAGCTTCTGACCGGCGTCATGCCGCGCACCTCCGGCGACGTCATCTGGGAGGGCAAGCCTGCCGCATTGGCGACGCCGCATGAAGCGATGGCGCTCGGCATCAATGCCGTGCATCAGGAAGTCGTCCTGTGCCGCCATCTCACCGTCGCCGCCAACATGTTCCTCGGCGAGGAGGATTCCCGCTTCGGCATCCTGCAGCAGCGGGCGATGGTCAGGCAGGCGCAGAAGATCATCGACGATCTCGGCTTCGACCTGCCGGCGCATGTCATGCTGGGTGACCTGACCATCGGCCAGCAGCAGCTGATCGCCGCCGCCCGCGCCACCGTGCGCGGCACCAAATTCCTTATCTTCGACGAGCCGACCGCCTACCTCACCCGCAAGGAGGCCGACCAGCTGTTCACGCTGATCCGCCGGCTGAAGGGCGAAGGCGTCACCATCATCTACATCAGCCATCGCATGGAAGAAGTGTTCGAGCTCGCCGACCGCGTCTCGGTGCTGCGCGACGGCACGCTGGTCGGCACCAGGAACATTGCCGAGACCAATGACGCCGAGCTGGTCAAGATGATGATCAACCGCTCGATCGAGCAGGTCTACCACAAGGAGCATTTCACCCCCGGCGCGATGCTTGTAGAAACCAGGAACCTGTCCGGCAAGGGTTTCGAAAATGTCTCGATGTCCGTCCGCGCCGGCGAGATCGTCGGCCTCTACGGCCTGATCGGCGCCGGGCGCAGCGAGTTCGTCACCACGCTCTATGGCCGTCACCGCAAGTCGGCCGGCCAGATCCTGTGGGAGGGCAAGGAGGTCAAGGTCAATTCCGAACACGACGCGATCAGGCTCGGCATGGCGCTGGCCCCGGAAAGCCGCCGCGACCAGGGCCTCTGCCTCAACCTGCCGGTTGGACTCAACCTCAATCTGCCGATCTACAAGCGCATCTCGAGCAATCTGCTGATCTCGCGCGCGCAGGAAAAGGCGCAAGCCGATCGCCAGATCGCCGACCTGCGCATCAAGACGCCGACGCGCGGCGCGCTGGCCTCCAGCCTGTCCGGCGGCAACCAGCAGAAGATCGTCATCGGCAAATGGCTCGCCCATGGCGCCAAGCTGTTCATCTTCGACGAGCCGACTGTCGGCGTCGATGTCGGCACCAAGGCCGAGATCTACCGCCTGTTTGGCGCGCTGCTGTCCAAGGGAGCCGGCATCATCCTGATCTCGTCCTACCTGCCTGAGGTCTATGAGCTCGCCGACACGCTGCACGTGTTCCGGCGCGGCAAGCTGGTGGCCACGCATGGGTTTCGTACCGCTGATCACGAGGAGATCCTCACCCAGGCGCTGGCCGAGAAACAAGAAAGACCGGGAGGACGGATATGAGTACCGAGGCGATCGCTGTCGAAAGGCCGAAACGCAACTACAACGCCCTGTTCGGGCTGACACTGCTGGCGCTGCTGGTTCTTTTGTGGGTCATCCTGTCGGTGGCGACGCCGAGCTTCGCCTCGGCGAACAACATCTCGAACCTGTTGCGGCAAGGGTCGATGATCGCCATCCTGGCGGTCGGCCAGACCTTCGTCATCATCACCGGCGGCATCGACCTTTCCGTCGGCGCCGTGGTCGGCTTCGCCACCGTCATCGTCGCGATGCTGATCAACGCCGGCACACCGGTTTTCCTCGCCATCCTGATTACCTTGCTGGTCGGCGTCGCCATCGGCATGTTCCATGGGTTCGGCATCGTCAAGATGGGCCTGCCACCCTTCATCATCACCCTGGCGACGCTGACCTCGCTGCGCGGCATCGGCCTGTTGATGACCAACGGCAACTCGATCTCGATCAACAACGACGCCTTCCAGACGTTCTCGCGCAGTTCCTTCGCCGGCGTCCCCAATCTGTTCTGGATGGTGATCCTGGTCGGCATTCCGGCCTACATCTTCCTGCACCACAGCCGTTGGGGCCGCTATCTGTTCTCGGTCGGCTCCAACGCCGAGGCGTCGCGTCTGTCGGGCGTCAACGTCCAGCGCACCATCTACATGGCCTACACGCTATCCGGGCTGTGCGCGGCCTTCGTCGGTGTGCTGCTTGCCTCGCGCATCGGCATCGGCAATCCGACGCAGGCCGAGGGCTGGGAATTGCAGGCGATCGCCTCTTCGGTGATCGGCGGCACCTCGCTGTTCGGCGCTGTCGGCTCCGTGCACGGGCCGCTGCTCGGCGCCTTCATCCTTGCCACCATCAACAACGGAGCCAATCTGCTCAACGTCAACGCCTTCTGGCAGCGCATCATCACCGGCGTTCTGATCATCGTCATCGTCTATTTCGACGGGCTGCGCCGCCGCGGCAAATAGACCGCTCCCAACAACCGCCGGCCTCGCGACAGCAGGGCCGGCGGTGCCATGAACCGACTGGATTGAAGCATGAAAGCCGTCGTCTGCCGCTCTCCCGGCGAACTTGTCCTCGAAGATCGTCCGGCGCCTGGCGCGCCCCCCGCCGGCTGGGCGCTGGTCGCAGTCAGCCATGTCGGCATCTGCGGCACCGACTATCACATCTTCGAAGGCAAGCACCCGTTCCTCGCCTACCCCCGCATCATGGGCCACGAGGTTTCCGGCACCGTGATCGAGATTGGCGAGGGCGTCGATCTCGCCGTCGGCGAAGCGGTGATCGTCAATCCCTATCTCGCCTGCGGCAAATGCATCGCCTGCCGGCAAGGCAAGCCCAATTGCTGCGTCAGGATCGAGGTGCTCGGCGTCCACCGCGACGGCGCCATGTGCGAGCAGATCCTGGTGCCGGCGCAAAATCTTTATCCGGCAAACGGCCTGTCGCTGGCCGATGCCGCCGCCATCGAATTCCTGGCGATCGGCGCCCATGCCGTGCGGCGCTCGCTGGCTGATCCAGGTGCGCGCGCGCTGGTCATCGGCGCCGGCCCGATCGGGCTCGGCACGGCGCTGTTCGCCCGCATCGCCGGGCTCGACGTGACGCTGCTCGACATGAGTGCGGAGAGGCTGGGTTTCGCCGAAAGCGAACTCGGCTTCGCGACCCTCGACTGCTCGCGAGGCACCGCTGCCGACCTGGTGCGGGACGCAACCGGCGGCGATGGCTTCGACGTGGTGTTCGACGCCACCGGCAACACCCAGTCGGTGCAGTCGGCGTTCGCCCATGTCGCGCATGGCGGAGCGCTGGTCCTGGTCAGCGTCGTCAAGGACGACATCGCCTTTTCCGATCCCGAATTCCACAAGCGCGAGATGATGCTGATCGGCAGCCGCAACGCCCTGCGCGCCGATTTCGACCATGTCGCCGCCTCGATCCGCAACGGCGCGCTGCCGCTGGCGAAGCTCGTCACCCATCGCACTACGCTTGGCGAAACGCCGCACGACCTCGCCCGCTGGGCGCATGAGAAGTCCGGCCTGATCAAGGCTGTGATCGAGGTGGGGTCATAACATGGCAGGCGGTGAACCCGGCCCGAATTGACGACGCCCCGCGCAGGTCGACCCCCACTCCGTCTCGGCTTCGCCGAGCCACCTCTCCCCCGATCGACGGGGTAGAGGAAGGGTGCGAGCCTATTGCAGCCAACGCTCCTCAATCAGACTCCCTCCTTCTCCCGCCGTCAGCGGGCTCCCTTCCTCTCCCTCCGGAGGGGGGAGAGGTGGCTCGGCGAAGCCGAGACGGAGTGGGGGAAGGCGGTCCTCAAACGCCAAGCCGCTGATAAGTGAGCGCGACCGAGCTGGTATGATATTGGCGTGAGTCAAATAAATCACGGTCTCGCATAAGGCCGGCACTACCTACAGCGCCGACAGTTTGAGCTCGATCCGCTCGGCCGGGAAGCGCGACTCCGAAAACTGTATCGGCTGACCGTCGGGCGTGACGTTGACGGCGACGGTCACCAGCACGATGGCGCCGGGTTGCAGGTCGAGGTCCGCAAGGTCGGCGGCATCGGCATGGCGCGCCGACAGCACGGTCGATTGCCTGAGATAGTCGTCAATGCCGAAACGTGCCAGCGATGCGGTGATCGAACCGGTTTCCGCCATGGCGGCATCGATGCCGGCAAAGCGCCTGGCATCGAACCAGCCGGCAGCGCGGGACACCGGCATTCCATCGGCTTCGCCGCGCGTTTCCAGGCGTATCACATCGGCCCCCGTCGCAAGGCCTAAGCCCTCTGCGACACGACGGTTGGCCGGCTCGACCGACGACGCCAGCAAAGTGATATGCCGCTCGGACGCCTGTCCTTGCAATCCCTCGGAAAAGCGTGTGCGGGCGCCGATCGGATAGGACAGCCGCCTGCGCGACAGCACGAAGGTGCCGCGCCCCTGCTCCGCCCTGAGCACGCCCTCCTGCACCAGCGCTGCGATAGCGCTGCGCACCGTGTGGCGGTTGACGCCATAGCGTCCGGCCAACGCGATCTCCGGCGGCAGCGCGGCATTCTCGGGAAAATCGCCGACGGCGATTGAATGCAGGATCTGGTCGGCGATCTGTCGCCACAGCGCGACACCGCTGCGCCGCTCGATGCTGCTGGGCTGCCCGATCATTTCCGCCCCCGATCTTTTTGCCCCAGACATTTTCCTCGTGTCATGCACTCGTCATGGACACGCATTAGAAAATAGATATAATTTGTATAGTTGTCTATATCAATAGACAAGTTTTTGGTGACAAGGGACTGTTAACTATGCGAGGACGGGAAGCGCGAGAGCAGGCCGAGCGCAAGGCCGTGATGGCGACGCTGGCACAATCGGCCGGCGACGATATCGTCCGCCTGTGGGACGAAGCCGGCCTGCCTTCCGAAGCGGAGCTTCTGCGTGGCCCCGAAACCGGCCTGGTTACCGTGCGCGGCCGCATTGGCGGCGGCGGCGCGCCCTTCAATGTCGGCGAGGCGACGGTCACCCGTGCCACGGTGCGGCTGGCGTCCGGCCATGTCGGCCACTGCTATGCGCTCGGCCGCGACAAGCAGAAGGCAAGGCTGGCGGCAATCGCCGATGCGCTCTGGCAGGATCCTGCCCACCGCAACGAGGTCGAGACCAGGATCGTCGCGCCCTTGCAAGCGGCGCTGGCCAAGGCGCGTGACCAGCGCCGCGCCGAGACGGCGGCGACCAAGGTCGATTTCTTCACCATGGTGCGCGGGGAAGACTGATGGACGCTGCTGTGCAATCGATCGAAGGCGGCTTCGCCGATCCGGTATTCAACGCCCAGACGGTGTTCCGCGCCGTCATGGATGCAATGGCGCGGCCGGGCAGCGTGCAGCCGCTGCCGGCGCTCGCCCAACCCCCGTCGCCGCTGTCGGCCACCGCCGGCGCCGTTGCGCTGGCGCTATGCGACAACGACACGCCGCTCTGGCTCGACCCGGCTTTGCAGGGATCGGCAGCGGTGAAATCCTGGCTTGGCTTCCATACCGGGGCGCCGCTGGCCAACACCCCGGCCGACGCGCATTTCGCGCTGATCGCTTCGCCGGCCGAGATGATGGCGCTCGACGGGTTTTCGCAAGGCACCCAGGATTATCCCGACCGTTCCACGACGCTGATTCTCGGGGTCGGCGATCTCGTCTCCGGCGCTCCGCTGCTGCTCGAAGGCCCGGGCATCGAGAAGACGGCGACGATCGCGCCGGCGCAAATGCCGCGTCATTTCGTCGAGCAATGGAAGCAGAACAACCAGCGCTTTCCGCGTGGCGTCGACATCATCCTCGCCACGTCCGACGCGATTGCGTGCCTGCCGCGCACGACGCGCATCAAGACGATGGAGGCGTAGCATGTACGTTGCGGTAAAGGGTGGCGAAGCGGCCATTCGCAATGCTCACAAACTGCTCGCCGACCGCCGGCGCGGCGACCGTTCGGTGCCCGCACTTCGCCTCGACCAGATCGTCGAGCAGCTGGCGCTCGGCGTCGACCGGGTGATGAGCGAAGGTTCGCTCTACGACAGGGAATTGGCGGCACTCGCCATCGTCCAGGCGCGCGGCGACATGATCGAGGCGATCTTCCTGGTTCGCGCCTATCGCACCACGCTGCCGCGCTTCGGCTACACCGGGGCGATCGACACCGGCACGATGCTGGTCGAGCGACGGGTGTCGGCGACCTACAAGGACCTGCCCGGCGGCCAGTTGCTCGGCCCGACTTTCGACTACACCCACCGGCTGCTCGATCCCGAGCTTGCCGCCGGCGGCGAAGTCGCCGAACCGGAGCAGCGTGCCAGCGAGCCGGAAGCCATGCCGCGTGTCTCGGCGATCCTCGCCCGCGAAGGCCTGATCGAACCCGACGGCGACATGCCTGGGGATCATGTCCCCGGCGACATCACCCGCGAGCCGCTGGAATTCCCGATGGCGCGTGACATCCGCCTGCAGGCGCTGTCACGCGGCGACGAGGGGTTTCTGCTGGCGCTCGGGTATTCCACCCAGCGCGGCTACGCGCGCAACCATCCGTTCGTCGGCGAGGTTCGCATCGGTGAGGTCGAACTTGAACTCGATGTGCCGGAACTGCCCTTTGCCGTGCCGCTCGGCAGTATCCGCGTCACCGAATGCCAGATGGTCAACCAGTTCAAGGGCTCGGCCAAGGCGCCGCCGCAATTCACCCGCGGCTACGGCCTCGTCTTCGGCCAGAGCGAGCGCAAGGCGATGGCCATGGCGCTATGCGACCGCGCGCTGCGCGCCTCGGAGTTGGGTGAGGATGTCATCGCTGCCGCGCAGGACGAAGAGTTCGTCATCTCGCATTCCGACAATGTCCAGGCGACCGGCTTCGTCGAGCATCTGAAGCTGCCGCACTATGTCGACTTCCAGGCCGAACTCGACCTCGTGCGCCGCATGCGCGCCGAGCACGACGCCCGCGAAAATGCCGGCAAGGGCGAAGAGAAGAGGCAAGCCGCGGAATGACTTCAGTTAGCTCCACCACCGTGACTTCCCCCGTCTGGGGAATGGCCTCCGGATCCGCCGTAACCGCTACTGCCGCCGACGGTCTCGCCTTGCGCGCCTTCCCTCGGCTCAGGAAGAACCATTCTACGAAGCACAAAGGCAACCACCCCGACGAACACCAGCAACAGTATTCCGAGGCGCATCCATCCGGTCGGGGTCATCGGAGCCCAGCCCCTTTTACGTGTCTTGGAACTCAATTCGGTAGCACAGAGCGGAAGCGATCGCCATGACCGACATCGCCACCTACAACTTCGCCTATCTCGACGAACAGACCAAGCGGATGATCCGCCGGGCGATTCTCAAGGGCATCGCCATCCCTGGCTATCAGGTGCCGTTCGCGTCGCGCGAAATGCCGATGCCCTATGGCTGGGGCACCGGCGGCGTGCAGGTGACGGCGTCGATCATCGGACCGGACGATGTGCTCAAGGTCATCGACCAGGGCGCCGACGACACCACCAATGCCGTCTCGATCCGCGCCTTCTTCAAGAAGGTCGCCAATGTCGCGGTCACCACCGAGACGGCCAAGGCGACCATCATCCAGACGCGCCATCGCATCCCTGAATATCCGCTGAGTGCCGGTCAGGTGCTGGTCTACCAGGTGCCGATCCCCGAACCGCTGCGCTTCCTCGAGCCGCGCGAGACGGAGACGCGCAAAATGCATGCGCTGGAGGAATACGGCCTCATGCATGTCAAGCTCTACGAGGACATCGCCAGGCACGGCCGTATCGCCACCACCTATGCTTATCCGGTCAAGGTGGAGGGCCGTTATGTAATGGATCCGTCGCCGACGCCGAAATTCGACAATCCCAAGATGCACCGTTCGCCGGCTTTGCAATTGTTCGGCGCCGGCCGCGAAAAGCGCATCTATGCGCTACCGCCGTTCACCGAGGTGGTCAGCCTCGATTTCGAGGACCATCCGTTCGAGGTGCAGACCTTCGACCAGCCATGCGCGCTGTGCGCGGCCGAGAACGTCTATCTCGACGAAGTTATTCTCGACGATCATGGCGGTCACATGTTCGTCTGCTCCGACACCGATCATTGCGAGAAGCGGCGGGCTGAAGGCCATCGCGGCCATCTTGCGCCCGAGACCACTCTTGCCCTGGAAAAAACGGAGCCGGCGCAATGACCGACGAACCGCTACTGCGCGTTTCGGCGCTGTCCAAATTCTACGGCTCGCGGGTCGGCTGCGAGAACGTCACCTTTGACCTCTGGCCGGGCGAAGTGCTGGCGGTGGTCGGCGAATCCGGTTCCGGCAAGACAACTTTGCTCAACTGCCTGTCGACGCGGTTGCTGCCCTCTTCAGGCACCGCCAGCTACCGCATGCGCGACGGCCAGTTCCGTGAGCTTTACCGCATGAGCGAGGCCGAGCGCCGCTTCCTGATGCGCACCGACTGGGGCTTCGTCCACCAGAACCCCGCCGACGGGTTGCGCATGACGGTGTCGGCCGGCGCCAATGTCGGCGAACGGCTGATGGCGGTCGGCGACCGCCACTATGGAAAAATCCGCGCCACGGCCGTCGACTGGCTGTCGCGCGTCGAGATCGACGAGGACCGCACCGACGACGAGCCTCGCGCCTTTTCCGGCGGCATGCGCCAGCGCCTGCAGATCGCCCGCAACCTCGTTACCGGGCCGCGGCTGGTGTTCATGGACGAGCCGACCGGTGGCCTCGATGTCTCGGTGCAGGCACGTCTGCTCGATCTGTTGCGCGGCCTGGTGACCGATCTCGGCCTGGCGGCCATCGTCGTCACCCACGATCTCGCCGTCGCGCGGCTGTTGTCGCAGCGCATGATGGTGATGAAGGACGGCCGCGTCGTCGAAAGCGGCCTCACCGACCGCGTGCTCGACGATCCGCGCGCGCCCTACACGCAGCTTCTCGTTTCTTCCATTCTGCAGGTGTGACTATGGCAACCCCGCTCGTTGTCTCCGATGTCGCGAAGAGCTTCACCATGCATCTGCGCGACGGCGTCAAACTGCCGGTGGTCGCCGGTGTCTCGTTCGCGATCAGGGCCGGCGAATGCGCCGTGCTCGGTGGCCCGTCCGGCGCCGGCAAGAGCTCGATCCTGAAAATGCTCTACGGCAATTATGCCGTCGATGAAGGCCAGATCATCGTCCAGCACGAGGACGGGCTGATCGACCTGGCTTCGGCCAGCCCGCGCACCGTGCTAGCTGTGCGCCGGCTCACGATCGGCTATGTCAGCCAGTTCCTGCGCACCGTGCCGCGTGTCTCGGCGCTCGATGTCGTCGCCGAACCGCTGGTCGAGCGCGGCGAGGAGCGCGAGGTCGCGCGCGACAAGGCGCGCGCCTTGCTGGCGCAGTTGAACCTGCCGGAGAAGCTTTGGGCGCTGCCCCCGGCGACGTTTTCCGGCGGCGAACAGCAGCGCGTCAACATCGCGCGCGGCTTCATCACCGAGCACCCGATCCTGCTGCTCGACGAGCCGACCGCTTCGCTCGACGCCAGGAACCGCGACGTGGTGATAACGCTGATCGCCGCCAAGAAGGCGGCCGGTGTCGCCCTGCTCGGCATCTTCCACGATCACGACGTGCGCGAGGCGGTGGCCGACCGCGTCATCGACGTGACCGCCTTCGCCGCCGGGAAAATCGCCGCATGACCAGGAAACTGTCGGAGGCGCCGCTGATCCACGAGACGGCGGAGATCGAGAACTCGACGCTTGGCCGCTGGACCGAGATCGCCGAGCGCTGCCGGGTTTCCGAAAGCACGCTCGGCGACTATTCCTACATGATGCAGGACTGCGGCGTCTGGTGCGCGACGATCGGCAAATTCGCCAACATCGCTGCAAGCGTGCGCATCAACGCCACCAACCATCCGACCTGGCGGCCGACGCTGCACCATTTCACCTATCGCGCCTCCGACTATTGGGACGACGCCGAACACGAGAGCGAATTCTTCGCCCAGCGCCGCGCCAAACGCGTCACCATCGGCCACGACACTTGGCTCGGCCATGGCTCGACCATCCTGCCCGGTGTTACCGTCGGCGACGGCGCGGCAGTCGGCGCCGGCGCGGTGGTGTCGAAGGATGTCGCGCCCTACACCATCGTCGCCGGCGTACCGGCCAAGCCGATCCGCGAACGCTTCGACCGCCGCACCGCGGAGCGCTACCAGGCGCTCGCCTGGTGGGACTGGGACCATGCAAGGCTGCGCGCCGCGCTCGACGATTTTCGGGAGCTGTCGGCGGAGGATTTCCTGGAGAAGTATGGCAGCTAAGGGATCGTGAATGGTGAATGGGGGCAGCGGACAGGTTTCGAGGCTCAGGAAAGCCTTTCTTATCACCATTCACCATTCACCATTCACCATTCACCATTCACCATTCACCATTCACCATTCACCATTCACCATTCGAGCTTCTCGCTCCGAGTTGATTCCGCCCCGCGCCAGCCTGTGGGCGGTAACAAAACTGACATCAATCAGACACCGCAGGTTCACGTAGCTGCGCTAGCGAGGGTTAACAGACCTCCAATTGCGACTGGACTGGAGCCTGCACCATGTCAGCTACGCTCGAAATCCGCGGCGTCACCCGCCGGTTCGGCAAGAACACCGCCGTCAGCAATGTTCACATCGCGATTCCGCAAGGCCAGATGGTCGGCATCATTGGCCGCTCCGGCGCCGGCAAATCGACGCTGCTGCGCATGATCAACCGCCTCATCGATCCGAGCCAGGGATCCATCCTGTTCGACGGCGTCGAGGTCTCCGGGTTGCGCGGCTCGCCGCTCCGGCGCTGGCAGCGCGACTGCGCCATGATCTTCCAGCAGTTCAATCTGGTGCCGCGCCTCGATGTGCTGACCAATGTGCTGCTCGGCCGGCTCAACCACCGCTCGACCCTGTCCAACCTGTTCGGCATGTTCTCCCGCGGTGAGTGCGCCGAGGCGGTTGCCGCCCTCGAGCGCCTCGACATCGCCCGCACCGCGCTGCAGCCCGCCGGCACGCTTTCCGGCGGCCAACAGCAGCGCGTTGCGATTGCGCGTGCCATGATGCAGCAGCCGAAAGTGCTGCTTGCCGACGAGCCGATCGCCTCGCTCGATCCGCTCAACGCCAAGGTGGTGATGGATTCGCTGCAGGACATCAATTTGCGCGAAGGCATCACCGTCATCACCAATCTGCACACGCTCGACACGGCGCGCACCTATTGCAACCGCATCATCGGCATGGCCGCCGGCAAGGTGGTCTTCGACGGCCCGCCCGAAGCCCTCAACCGCGAGGCCGTGCGCATGGTCTACGGCGCCGACAGCAATGGCGGCGAAATCTCCGAGGCCATCACCTCGACCAGTGTCGCCATCAAACAGAAAATCGCAGCATCCGCCGGACCGCTCGAGCCCGCGTTCCCGGGATATTAGTCCATGATCCCGAAAAGTGGACACCGGTTTTCGGGAAAGATCATGGACAAGCAAAAGAGCAACCCGGATCGCCCGCCCGCGTCAAAGGCACTCGTCAAAAATTCGAACGCTACCGGCGCGAGGCCGGGGGCCAACAGGAGAGAGATAATGTTCAGGAAGATGGTTTTTGGCGCCGTTTCATTGCTCGCCATCGCGGCAAGCGCCGCTCACGCCGCGGATATCAAGGAATTCCGCATCGGCATCCTTGGTGGTGAAAACGAAGCGGACCGGCTGCGCAACTTTCAGTGCCTCGCCGATCACCTGAAGTCCGAATTCGGCTTCGAAAAGGTCTCGCTGTTCCCGGCCGCCGATTATGACGGCGTTATCCAGGGCCTGCTCGGCGGCACCCTCGATTTCGCCGAGCTTGGCGCGTCAGGCTATGCCAGCGTCTACCTCAAGGATCCGAACGCCGTGACCCCGATCCTCACCACCCAGCAGACCGACGGCGCGACCGGCTATTATTCGATCGGCCTGGCGCTGAAGTCGTCCGGCATCACCGACATCAAGTCGGCAAAGGGCAAGAAGCTTGGCTATGCCGACCCGGATTCAACCTCCGGCTATCTGATCCCGCTGACCCAGATCCCGAAGGACACCGGCGCCTCGAACGAAACCTTCTTCGCCTCGACCCAGTTCAATGGCGGCCACGAGAACAACCTCCTCGCCGTCCGCGACGGCAAGGTCGACGTGGCGGTTGACGACTCGTCGGGCATCGGCGACTTCAAGAACGGCTACACCTCCGGCACTTTCCACAAGGAAGTCGCCAAGGGCGCCGTCGACCCCAACGATTTCGTCGAAGTCTGGCGCTCCGGCTTGATCCCGAACGGCCCGCTGGTCGTGCGCACCGCGCTCGGAGGCGATACGAGCGCCAAGCTCGCCAACTTCTTCACCAGCCTGCCGGCCAAGGACAAGCCTTGCTTCGAGGCCATCGAAGGCGGCGATTTCACCGGCTACGTTCCGGTGAAGCCGGACTTCTACAGCGTCATCGTCGAAGCCCGCAAAGCCGCGATCGGCGGCTGAATGCAATTGGGAAGGGCGGCGTTTTCTCGCGCCGCCCTTTTTGCATGCCCATCATGACCATCTCAGCCACGATCCGATCAGACGTGACCCGGCGGACGGCCGATACCTGGCGACGCCAGACGTCCTTGCGCCGGTTCTACACGGCGCTCGGCATCGGCCTGCTGCTTATTGCCATGTGCACAGCCATGTGGTTCGCCGACGAGGCCAATGCCGGACATTTCTTCGATCGGCTGCCCCACATACTGGATTTCCTTAGCTGGCTTGTTCCCAAGGACTGGAACGACGTCTGGCGGGCGCTGTTCGACATCGCATCGCCGCACGACAAGGGCAGCCAGGAGTTCAACTTCCCGCTTGGCCGCGTCTATCTCTGGGGCGGCTTTTATCTACCCGAATATTTCGAGCTGATGCTCACCACACTTAACGTGGCGCTGGTTTCCACTTTCATCGGCTTTGTCTTTGCGGTGCCCTTTTCCTTCATCGCGGCCCGCAATTTGACACCCAGTCCGGTGCTCAGGCTCGTCGTCAAGCGCTTCATGGAACTGCTTCGCGCCTTCCCCGAGATCGTCATTGCCGGCCTGTTCGCAGCCATCCTCTCGCCCGGCCCGGTCGCAGCCATCATCGCCATCGGCCTGCATTCGATCGGCGCGCTCGGCAAGCTCTTCTACGAGATCAACGAAAACATCGACATGCGCGCCGAAGAAGGCCTGCGCGCGGTCGGCGCGAACTGGTTCGAGCGCGTGCGTTTCGCCGGCCTGCCGCAAGTGCTGCCCAATTTCATGTCCTACGCTCTGCTCAGGATCGAGATCAATGTGCGTATCTCGACCATCATCGGCGCGGTCGGTGGTGGCGGCATCGGCGAGGAGCTGAAGCTCTCCATCTCGCGCGGCTTCGGCGCCAAGACGCTGGCGCTGGTGCTGCTGTTGTTCACCACCATCTTCCTCGTCGACCAGTTCTCCGCCTGGCTACGCCGCAAGCTCGTCGGCGAGCAGGCATTCATGATGGGTGCCTGACCATGATCCCAAAAAGTGGATTCCGGTTTTTGGAAAAGATCATGGCAAATCAACAAGAAGACTGACCATGGCCGCGATGACCGCCAATGAGATGCAATCGATCGAGGAACGCTTTCCCGAGGTGTTCCGGCGGCCCCTGTACAAGCGCTTCGGCCCGCTGGCCCTGTTCGCCGGCATCCTGCTCTACCTCCTCTACGCCTTGTGGTTCTTCAGCCTGCCGCAAGTACTGAGGGAATCGCACTGGGAGCGCCTGCCGCTCTTCCTGACGCAATGGATCAGCTACGATCTGCAGCCGGAATTCCGTCTCGATCAGCCTCAGATCACGCCCAAATACCCGCGGTTTTCCGCACTTGGCGAATACCCTCATCCCGATTGGGTCATCACCAATGCCAACGGCTCCTACACCATCCTGATCGACGGCCGAGCCAAATCCGTCACCTTCGACAAGGCCGAGGCGACGCTTGTCGCCAATGGCCAGGCGGTGCCGGTGTCGTTGACCAGCGGCAAACCGGTAATATCCGGCCCGGTGCCGGAGTGGATCACCGCGCACGACGATGAGATCGTCGCCAGGATGGGCTTTGCCGGCGAGGTCCGTATAACCGTCGATCGCGTCAAGGTCCGCAAGCGCTTCCTCGGCTGGGCGAATTTCGTCTTCGACACACGCTCGCCCTTCTTCGGCAAATCGCCCGGCGAGGTGGTCTCGTTGCTGGTGTCCGGGCCCCAGCTCAAGCCGGGCACATCGAACATTGCGCTGGCCGCCGACAATATCTGGAACAACGCCCAATGGCAGCATGGCGATGTCTGGACGAAGCTGTTCCAGACCATCGTCATGGCATTTCTCGGCACCTTGCTCGGCGGCATGGCCGCCTTCCCGCTCGCCTTCTTCGCCGCCCGCAACATCACCCCGAGCGGCCTGCTCAGCCAGGTGCTAAAGCGGTTCTTCGATTTCATGCGTTCGGTCGACATGCTGATCTGGGCGCTGTTCTTCACCCGCGCCTTCGGCCCAGGCCCGCTTGCCGGCAGCGCCGCGATTTTCTTCACCGAGATCGGCACGCTCGGCAAAGTCTATTCGGAAGGCCTCGAGAACATCGACGACAAGCCACGCGAGGGCATCCAGTCGACCGGCGCCAACGGCTTGCTGGTGCAGCGCTATGGCGTGCTGCCGGAAGTGATCCCAGTCTTCATCAGCCAGACACTCTATCAGTGGGAATCCAACACCAGGGGCGCGACGATCATCGGCGCCGTCGGTGCCGGTGGCATCGGCCTTAAGCTCTGGGAGGCGATGCGCACCAATTCCAACTGGGCCAATGTCTTCTATATGGTGCTCTTGGTCCTGCTCGTCGTTTTCATCTTCGACAACATTTCCAATTTCCTGCGCCGCCGCTTGAGCAGGACGATCCACGACTATAACAGGATCCAGGCCGAGCAGGGGTGATCCCCTCGCCAGAAGCCGGCGGGACAGCGCCCCCTCTGTCCTGCCGGACATCTCCCCCACGAGGGGGGAGATTGGCAGCTTGGTCCTCGGCACCCTCTTTTGCGCCGTTCGAGATTGGCGAAAGAGGAGATGACGACCAATCTCCCCCCTCGTGGGGGAGATGTCCGGCAGGACAAAGGGGGGCGAAGGATCGCCGACGCTCGTCGGCCGAAAGGCGCCTACCGCGGCCTAGGTGGCCGCCCTCTTCCAGCCGTCCTTGATATGCTTGTATCCCTCCCGATAAACCGCTTCCGGGCCTTCGGAAAAGTCGCGCCACACCTTGGTGGCCGCGGCCAGCTCCTTCAGCGAGCGGCCGAACGCCTCGATCGTCAGCCAATCGTCATAGCCGCTCTTGCGGATGGCGGAGAATGTCTCCTTCCAGGGGACGTGGCCGCGGCCCGGCACGCCGCGGTCGTTCTCCGAAATATGGATATGGACGATGTTCTTGCGGTTGCGCGTATAGGCGCCGATCGGGTCGGCCTCTTCGATGTTGGCGTGGAAGGTGTCGTACATCGCCTTGATGTGCGGCCGGTCGATCGCGTCGATATGCTCCGACAAATCGTCCATCGTGTTGAGCAGATAGCATTCGAAGCGGTTGAGCGCCTCGAGCCCGATGGTGACATTCTTGCTGCCGGCATGATCGCCGATGGCGCGTTGCGAGGCTACCGAGCGCTTCTTCTCGGCCGCCGTCGGCCCGCTGCCGGAAAAGGCGCCAAGTGTCGAATGCAGCGGGCCGCTCAACGTGTTCGCGCCAAGCGCCTGAGCGCAGTCGATCGCCGATTTCATGTAGTCGATACCGGCCTTGCGCGTCGAGGCGTCGGCCGAGATCAAATTCATCGCCGGATCGCCCATGGCAGAAACGGCGGTGCGTTGCAGCCCGATATGGTCGAGCAGCTCGCCGAGTTTCCTGTAGTCGTCCGGCGTGCCGGAGAAGACCGGTATTTCGACGCCGTCGAAGCCGGTCGCCTTGATGTCCCTCAACAACGGCTCGTGCTTTTTCGAGACACTGGTCGTCCACAACAGCATGCACATGCCGATTTTCATCGACGCCCCTCCGCATGAATTCGCCTGCAGGCTTGTTTAGAGGCTTGTCCACGCCCCGTTCTTCTTCGAAGACTTCACGCAGGCCTCGATGAAGGCCATGCCCTCGACGCCGTCCTGAACGGTCGGGAAGACGACATCCTTAGCCGGCTTGCCGCCCTTCCGGCGCGCCGCACGAATAGCCCGCGCGGCTTCCTGGTAGATGTTGGCGAAACCTTCGAGATAGCCTTCCGGATGCCCTGGCGGAACGCGGCTGACGCGACCGGCGACGGGAAGTGCGCCGGCGCCGTTTCGGGTAATCAACTGCTTCGGCTGGCCGAACGGCGTGTACCAGAGATAGTTCGGATCGGCCTGCACCCATTCGAGCCCGCCCTTCGAGCCGTAGATGCGCAATTTCAGCCCGTTCTCGTGGCCGGGCGCCACCTGGCTTGCCCAGATCATGCCCTTGGCCGGGTGCGACCCGCCGATCGGCTTGAAGCGCAGCAGCACATTGATGTTGTCGTCGAGCAGCCTCCCCGGCACGAAGGCATCAAGATCGGCCGACAGCGAATCGAGCTCCAGCCCGGAGACGAAACGGGCAAGGTTGTAGGCATGCGTGCCGATGTCGCCCAGCGCACCGCCGGCACCGGCCTGCTTGGGGTCTGAGCGCCACGCAGCCTGCTTCTGGCCGGTGGCGGCCAGATCTTCGGTCAGCCAGTCCTGCGGATATTCCGACTGCACGATGCGGATGTCGCCGAGCTGCCCCTTGGCCACCATCTCGCGTGCCTGCCGCACCATCGGATAGGCGGTGTAGTTATGCGTCAGCACGAACACCTTGCCGGTCTTGTCGACCAGCGCCGCCAGCTTCCTTGCCTCGGCCAGCGTCGTCGCCAGCGGCTTGTCGCAGATGACGTGGATGCCTGCCTCGAGAAAAGCCTTGGCGGCCGGCACGTGCACATTGTTCGGCGTGACGATGGCCACCACCTCGATGCCGTCCGGCCGCTTGGCCTCCGCCTTGGCCATCTCGGCATAGGAGCCGTAGCTGCGTGCCGGATCGAGCCCAAGCTCGGCCGCCGAGGCCTTGGCGCGCTCCGGATTCGACGACAAGGCGCCGGCAACCAGCACGAACTCGTTATCCATGCGCGCCGCGATGCGGTGCACCGCGCCGATAAAGGCGCCTTGTCCGCCGCCAACCATGCCGTAGCGGATCGGACCGCCTCCCGTTTCCGTCTTCGATGCGCCAACCATGATTTTCTCCCTCGTTATCTGAGATACCCCTCCCCTCGAGGGGAGGGTCGACGCGTAGCGTCGGGGTGGGGTTGGCGGCCATGAAGCTCGGCATGGACCGACCCCACCCGGCCCTCCGGGCCACCCTCCCCTCGAGGGGGAGGGATATCTGTGCTAGATCCCCATCATGCCGCGCAGCACCTTTTTATCGGTCGTGCCGCCGGCGAAATCGTCGAACGCTTTTTCCGTCACCCTGATGATGTGGTGCTGGATGAAGGGAGCGCCTTCGGCCGCACCATCCTCCGGGTGCTTGAGGCAGCATTCCCATTCCAGCACCGCCCATGAGTCGTAATTGTATTGGGTGAGCTTGGAGAAAATGCCGCCGAAATCCACCTGCCCGTCGCCAAGCGAGCGGAAACGCCCGGCGCGGTTGGTCCAGCTCTGGTAGCCGGAATAGACGCCTTGCCGCCCGGTCGGATTGAACTCGGCGTCCTTGACGTGGAACGCCTTGATCCGCTCGTGGTAGATGTCGATGAATTCGAGATAATCGAGCTGCTGCAGCAGGAAATGCGACGGGTCGTAGTTGATGTTGCAGCGCTTGTGGCCGCCGACCGCCTCGAGGAACATCTCGAACGTCGCGCCGTCGAACACGTCCTCGCCCGGATGGATTTCGTAGCCGACATCGACGCCGTTCTCGTCATAGACGTCGAGGATCGGCTTCCAGCGCTTGCCGAGTTCGGCAAATGCTTCCTCGATCAATCCCGCCGGCCGCTGCGGCCAGGGGTAGAGGTATGGGAAGGCCAGGGCGCCGCAAAACGACACCGACGCCTTGAGCCCGAGATTCTTCGACGCCTTGGCGGCGAACTTCATCTGTTCGACCGCCCATTGTTGCCTGGCTTTTGGATTGTTGTGCACCGCAGCCGGCGCAAAGCCGTCGAACTGCGCGTCATAGGCGGGATGCACCGCCACCAGTTGCCCCTGCAGATGCGTCGACAGTTCGGTGATCTCGACGCCGGCATCGGCGCAGATGCCCTTCACCTCGTCGCAATAGGCCTTGGAGGAGGCTGCCTTCTCGAGATCGAACAGTCGAGCGTCCCATGTCGGGATCTGCACGCCCTTGTAGCCCAGACCGGCCGCCCATTTGGTGATCGAGCCCAGCGAATTGAACGGAGCGGCGTCGCCCGCAAACTGCGCCAGAAACAGACCAGGCCCCTTCATCGTCGTCGGCATCGGCATCTCCCTATGTTTCACGACCAAGCATAGCGCCGATTGAAAACAGGGCCAGCCGCTTTGGTCTCTTTGCACAGCGCGCTTGGCGCCGCTATTCTGGTATTACCAAATGCCGAAATCTGGTCAAGCCATTTGACGCGCTGCCGCAGTCCTGCAACCATACCGAGTTAGGCCACATGTTTAAGCAGAATCAATGAACTAGCCAGGAACAAACGCTTGATTTCAGCAGTTCTTGCCGTCCAGATGAAATTACTGTAGACCTCCCATCAGGCCCAATTGGTCGAACCAGTTTGACAAAAATGCTGGGACGCCTTGGGGAGGAATCATGCGGCACGCTTCGGCAGAGTGCGCCGCAGGCGAACTGGTACAGGCGATTCTGGGAAGGATAGACCATGCATCTTTCGACGCACAATTGGATGCGGGCGGAGCCGCTGGAAACGACGCTCAAGCGCATCAAGAAATTCGGCTACGAGTCGATCGAGATCTCCGGCGAACCCGAACAGTACAAGCCCAAGGAGACGCGCGCGCTGTTGAACGAGTACGGCATTCGCTGCTGGGGAGCGGTGACGCTGATGCTGGGCGAGCGCAATCTCGCCGCCAAGGATCAGGGCCAGCGCGAGCGCTCGGTGCAATATGTCAAGGACGTGCTGACCATGGTCAGCGAGCTCGACGGCGAGATCATCACGCTGGTTCCGGCCACCGTCGGCAAGGTGGTGCCGGACGGCACCGAGGAAGAGGAATGGAAATGGGTGGTCGACGCCACCCGGGAATGCTTCACCCACGCCAAGAAGGTCGGCGTCAAGATCGCGGTCGAGCCGCTCAACCGCTTCGAGACCTATCTGTTCAACCGCGGCGCCCAGGCACTGGCGCTGGCCGATGCGGTCAGCCCCGAATGCGGCGTCTGCCTCGACGCCTACCACATCCACATGGAAGAATTTAACGTCTACGATGCCATCCGGCAGGTCGGCAAGCGCCTGTACGACTTCCATGTCGCCGACAACAACCGCTTCGCCGCCGGCCTCGGGCAGATCGACTGGCCGAAGATCGTCGGCACGCTGAAGGAGATCGGCTATGACGGCGCGCTGACCAATGAATTCGTCGCCCCCGTCGACCGCACGCCGGCTGCCCCCTATCCCGACATGGTCGAACGCAACCCCGTCGACATCTCGCCGGAGCAGCTGAAATTCATTCAGGACCACGGCTCCAGCGTGCTCACGGAGAAATTCTACACCGACCAGATGCGCATCAACGCGGAAACGCTGCTGCCGCTGATCAAGTAGCCGAGCCGTTTGGAAAAGCCCTTCCGCCTCACCGCGGCCGGGCCGAGGATGAACATGCGCATCAAGACGGTCCAAGCCTGGTGGGTCCGCATACCGATCGAAGCCGCGAAGCAGCACCGCAGCGACTTCGGTCAGGTGGCGACGTTCGACGCCGCCATCCTGCGCATTGAAACCGACGACGGTCTGGTCGGCTGGGGCGAAGGCAAGAATGCTGCCGGCAGCGCCGGCAGCTACGGCGCTCTCGTTCATTTGCTGAACTACGAGGTCGGCCCGCAGCTGGTCGGCCGCGACCCGGCCGACATCGCCGTCATATGGGAGATGCTCTATAATGGTACGCGCCACGACAGCGCCGCTCGCGCCGGCCATGCCATGCCGCAATTGGCACGACGGGGCATGAGCATCGCCGCCATCAGCGCCGTCGACATCGCATTGTGGGACATTCTCGGCAAATCGCTCGGCGTTCCGGTCTGGCGGCTGCTTGGCGGCCGCAAGCTGGACCGCATGCCGGCCTATGCTTCCGGCGGCTGGGCCACCGCGGAAGCCATCGGCGACCAGCTGCGGTCCTACATCGCCAAGGGCGGCTTCAAGGCGCTGAAGATGCGCGTCGGTGCGATGGACGGCGCCCCACATATCTCGGCGGCTCGCGTCCGCGCCGCAAGACAGGCGCTCGGTCCCGATATCGACCTGATGGTTGACGCGCACGGCACGTACACGGTGGCCGAAGCCAAGCGCTTCATCCATCTCGCCGGCGACCTCGATCTCGCTTGGTTCGAGGAGCCGGTGATCGCCGACGACAAGCCCGGCATGGCCGAGGTGCGTGCCTGCGGCTCGATACCGATCGCTACCGGCGAAAGCGAGGCGACGCGCTATGCCTTCCGCGACCTCGCCGTACTCAAATCCGCCGATATCTTCCAGCCGGATCCGGCCTTTTGCGGTGGCATCAGCGAGGCGATGAAGATCGGCACCATCGCCAGCGCCTTCAATCTGCGCTTTGCGCCGCATCTTTGGGCCGGCGCGCCCTGCTTCTTTGCCGGGCTGCATGTCTGCGCTGCTTCGCCGGCGAGCTTCACCGTCGAATATTCGCTCGGCGCCAACCCGATGATCCACGATCTGATCGAAGAGACTGTCGAAGCAAAGGACGGTATGGTAGCGATCCCTGATAGACCCGGGCTGGGATTCACCATTTCGGAGCGGTTCCTGGAGGCGCACGCGCAACACGGCTGACATGAAAGAAAAAAACCTTCTCGCGGAACTCGCCGCCTATCTGTTCTCCCATTCGGACAAGGAGACGGGCCGCACGCCGTCGGAGCGCGAACTGGCAGAGCATTTCAGCGTCAGCCGCGGCCAGATCCGCGAGGCGCTGGCCATTCTCGAGGCCATGCGCATCGTCGAGCGACGGGCGAAATCCGGCATCTACATCGATACGAAGCAGGCGAGCGTCGAGGCGATGGCGCTGTTCGCCCGCGCCGGCCTGCCGCTCGATCCCGTCCAGATCTACGAGACGGTCGAGTTGCGCAAGATCCACGAGATCAAGGCCGCCGAACTTGCCTGTTCACGCGCCACCGAGGAGAATTTCGAGCGGCTGCGCGAGATCCTGAAGGCCTCCGAGGATCGCATCGCCGCCGGTGAAGGCCTTGCCCGGGAAGACCGCGAGTTCCACCTCGAGATCGTGCGGGCGACCAAGAACAGCGTCTTCCACAATATCTGCAGCGTCTACTACATGATGGGTGAGCTGCGCCTGCCGATCTATTTCAACGATCCCGAACGCAGCGTGCGCTCCCATGCCGAGCATATCCAGATCTACGAGGCGCTGCTGCGCCGCGACGGCAATCTCGCCCAGGCGCTGATGAGCGCCCACCTGCAAGGCGCGGAAAGCTACTGGAAGGGGCTGATCGAGGGGCGCGGGGCGGAGCCGGAAAGCCCAGCGCTCGAAAAGGCCTGAAATGCCCAAGATCCTGTCAACACACAGACTGCACCCTCGTGCCGCTTCCATGCTGACAGGGGCCGGCGAACTCGTCGTTGCTTCCGCCCTCGATGCGGCCACGCTTGCCGCCGAGGCAAGGGACGCCGATGTCATCATCGTTCGCGCTCCCTTGCCTGCGGCGCTTTTCGAAGGAGCGAAGAAGCTCAGGGCCGCGATCCGCCACGGCGCCGGGCTGGACATGGTACCGTTGGAAGCGGCCAATGCGGCCGGCGTGCTGGTGGCGAACGTGCCGGGGGTGAACGCGCGATCCGTCGCCGAATATGTGATGTTCGCGGCGCTGGCGCTGCTTAGGCACTTTCGTGTGTTGGACCGCGACTTGCGTGCGAAGGGCTGGCTGGCGGGCCGCGAACACACGGTGGTGGCCAGCGAGCTAGCGGGCAAGACGATTGGCATTGTCGGCCTCGGCGCGATCGGCCAGGCGGTTGGCCATATCGCGGCACATGGGTTCGATCTGAATGTGGTGGCGACGACCCGCAGCATGCGGCCGGCGCCGGACAGGGTCGGCTTCCTGTCGATCGATGCACTCATCGAGCAGAGCGACATCATCGTTCTGTGCTGCCCGCTGACGCCGGAAACACGGGGGCTGATCAGCCGGGAGCGCATTGACCGGATGAAGCCGGATGCGCTGCTGATCAATGTTTCGCGCGGGCCGGTAATCGATGACGACGCGCTGATCGAGGCCTTGCAGAAGGGCCGCATCGGCGGCGCTGCGCTCGATGTTTTTGCAACACAACCGCTGCCGCCCAACCATCCCTATTTCGGCTTCGACAACGTCATCGTCACCCCGCACATGGCCGGGATCACCGAGCAGTCGATGATGCGCATGGGCGTCGGCGCGGCTGGCGAAGCCTTGCTGGTGCTGGCCAACAGATTGCCGGTCAATCTACGCAACCCCGAAGTGGCCGAGCACTACCGGCGGCGGTTCCCTGTCGATCTCTGAGAACGCCTCAATTTTCCCGAACTCGCCGGCGATGGTGCCGGCCATGGTAAACGTCACAAAATTCCTGCTGACGGCCGGCTTCTGCGTGGCGACGGCGCAAGCCTTCGCCAACGGACAGGGCAGCTACGTGTTCTGCGACAACGGCTTGCGCTGCGTGGCGGCACCCTGTCCATCGAACAGCGCACTCGACCTCGCTACTGGTAAGCTCATCAAAGGCGTTTCGATCGACATTGATCGCCTGCCGCAGCAAGGCAAGGCCCTCGATCTTTCGGACAAGCTCTATGCCGGCAAGGTCGTTGTTGTCGGATCGATCGAGAACCGCACACGGACCTTCAACGGCAAGCGGTACACCCTGCCTTGGCTGGTCGCCACCAGCATCGAACGCGCCGCCAAGGACAGCGAACGCGGCCACTGCTCGTCGCGCTGACACGCGCTATCGCATCAATTTGCAAGCAGCGCCTCCACGCCCGCTGCGATGCGCAGCAGGTCGTGGTCATGGCCATTGCGCGCCACCAGCATCAGCCCGGCCGGACGCGTCATTCCCGGCATCGGCAGCGAGATGGCTGATAGATCGAACTGGTTGGCGACCTGCGTGTTGCGCAGCAGAAGGCCTTCCGTCCTGTTGCACAGAGCCTCGTCGTCGGTCATCGAGACGATCGTCGGCGCCGTCACCGGCGTGGTCGGCAGGGCCAGCACGTCGACCGACGCCAGTCGCTCATCCATTGCGGCGGCCAGCGCCATGCGGCGGCGCATTGCCCTGATATAGACCGTGGCCGGAATGGTGGCGGCGCGCGACAATGGCCCGCTTACCCGCGGGTCGACCGGCGTCGCCGCTCCCGTCGCCAGCCAGTCGGCATGGATTTCCGCCCCTTCCATTGCCGCGATCGACGCGCGTTGGGTTGCCGCGCGCAGATCGGCAAGCAGGTCGTCGATCGACAACTCGACAAGCCATGCGCCGCTAAGCTCCATCTTGCGAAGACACCCGTCGAACGTTGTCGCGACCTCTTCCTGCGTATCATCGAACAGCACGCCGCGCGGAATGCCGATGCGCAGGCCGTCCAGCGGCAGCGGCAACAGTGCCGCCAGGTTTTCGCCCGACATCACTGCATCGGCCGCCGCACATTCGGCGACGGTGCGGGCCAGCGGACCGATCGAGTCCAGCGTGGCCGACAGCGGAAACGCACCCGCGAGCGGCACGCGCCGCGCGGTCGGCTTGAAACCGACGACGCCATTCAGCGATGCCGGAATGCGCACCGAACCACCCGTATCGGAACCGATAGAGATTTGGCTGGTGCCTTCGCCGACCGAAACCGCGGCGCCTGAGGACGAGCCGCCCGGAATACGGCTGGCATCGCTTGCATTGCCGGGCGTGCCGTAATGTGGATTGACGCCGATCGCGGTGAAGGCGAACTCGGTCATGTTGGTCTTGCCGAGGATGACTGCACCGGCCTGGCGCAGCCGGCGAACGACAATGGCATCCCGCAGCGCCGGCGCTGCGGTGGCGAGCAGCAGAGAGCCCGCCGTGGTCGGCTCGCCGGCGACATCGAACAGATCCTTGATCGAGACGATCGCCCCATCGAGCGGTCCGAGCGTGACGCCGGCTTTTCGCCGCGCATCGGCGACGTCCGCCGCCGCCCGTGCGGCTTCCGGGTAGAGCTTTACGAAAACGCTTTCATCGTCGACGCGAGCGGCAAGACGCGAAAGAATTGCTTCGAGGTGATCGCGGGCTGATTGCATTTTTCGGTGTCGGACTCCGCACGCTTGCAACGTCTTAAGGTAGCAGCCTGAAACTGGCCGCAGGAGACATAGCCCGGCACGGTCGGATTTGCACCTGTCGAACCGAAGGAGGAAGGCCCGATGCTCTACCAAGGCAGCTGCCACTGCGGCAAGGTCGCGTTCGAGGTCGAAGGCGAGTTGACCGGAGCCGTACGGTGCAATTGCTCGATCTGCTCGCGCAAGGGTGCACTGCTATGGGCAGTGCCGCATGAGAGCCTACGGGTGCTTGCCTGGGGCGATGATCTCGGCCGCTACAGCTTCGGCAACCATGTCATCGCCCACCGCTTCTGCCGCAGCTGCGGCATTCACCCCTTCGCCGAGGATGGCGGCGAAGGGAGCGGGCGAAGTGCCTATATCAATATTCATTGCATCGAGGCGTTGGACGTCACCGCCGTGCCGGTCTTCGACTTCGACGGCCGTTCCGTTTAGGCCTTGGGATCGTCGACCGGCTTTAGGCCAAGGAAGAACGCCGCCAGTGCCGCAAGCAATGTCGCCGCCGCGCAATAGGCGAAGGCGCTGGCAACGCCGGCATTGTCGACCAGCAGGCCGCCGAAGACGGCGCCCAACGCGATGGCGACCTGGAATGTCATAACCATCAGCCCGCCGGCGCTTTCCGCCTGATCGGGGGCGGCCCGCACCAGCCAGGTCTGCAGCCCGACTGGGACGGCGCCGAAGGCAAAGCCCCAGCTGGCCACTGCTATTGCAGCAACCACGGGTGAGCCTCCGACGACCAGCAGCAAGAGCGCCGAAAACGCGATCAGCAGAGGCGCCAGGCTGACGGCTGCCTTGAGGCTGCGTTCGGCAATGAAGCCGCCGGCAAAATTGCCGAAGAAGCCACCAATGCCGTAGGCGAGCAGCACAAGCGAGATCGTCTCGATGTCCAGCGCGGGAACCTTCTCGAGAAACGGGCGGACATAGGTGAAGCCGGCAAAGTGTCCCGAGGCGACCAGCAGCACCACCAGCAGCGCCACCCTGATCATCGGCCGCTTCATCACCTCCAGCAGCGTGCGAAAACCTGCCGTAACTGCCGGCGGCAGCTTCGGAATGGTAGCCACCTGCACCAGCAGGGCCAGCGCGCCGACCACGGCGGCGATCATGAACGCCGTCCGCCATCCCCAGATGTCGCCGACATAGGCGCCGACTGGAGCCGCACAGACCGTCGCCACCGAAACGCCGGTGAGGATGATCGACATGGCGCGCGGCATCAGCCGCATCGGAACGAGCCGCATCGCCATGGCAGCCGACATCGACCAGAAGCCGCCGAGACTAATGCCAAGCATGATGCGGGCGATCAGAAGAACGGGAAGCGACGACGCAAACGCGGCTACCAGGTTTGACAGCACAAGCAGCACCGTCAGCGCCCACATGACCAGCCTGCGATCCAGCCGCTTGGTGACAATGGCCATGGTCGGCGCCGCTATCGCACCAATGACAGCGGTGGCCGTTACCGCCTGCCCGGCGGCGCCTTCGGTGATGCCGAGATCCTGCGCAAGCGGCGTCAGCAGGCTGGCCGGCAGGAATTCCGCGGTCACCAGGCCGAAGACTCCGAGCGCCAGGGAGACCACCGCCCCCCATGCGGGCTCGGATCGTTCGCCGGTTTCCGATGGATCGAGAACGGCGTCCATGACGCCTGTCGCGGGTTCGGTCATGAGAGAATCTCCGGTCTGTTGCAGCGCAGCATTTGGCTGCAAGGCAACATAAGGAGTGACTGGCTGGAGTTTCCATGCTAGAAACACCATTATGTTTGACCGTTCGTCCAAAATTCCAATCACCGGCGATCCGCTGACGGACATATTGCGCGGATTGCGTCTCGAAGGCGTCGATTACGGCCGTTGCGAGATGAAGGAGCCTTGGGGCATCTATTTTCCGGCTCAGGCGGCGGCACGGTTTCATTTCATCGGACGCAAAGGCTGCTGGTTGCTGCAGCCGTCCGGCGACTGGGTCGAGCTCAAGGCGGGCGACGCTGCCTTGTTGCCGCGCGGCTCAGCCCACACGCTGGCGAGCGAGCCGGGTGTCGAGGCGGCGCCGATCCATGGCTATGAGGTCGAGGAAATCTGCAAGGGCGTCTATTGCATGTCGAATGACGGCGTGCCCGGCTGCCGTCCGGGGACCTTGCTGTTTTTCGGCAGCATGTATTTCAATCTCGATGGCTTGCATCCTTTGCTCGGCATGATGCCGGACGTGATGCGCGCGCATGAGTTGGAAGCCTATGAGCCAGGTATCCCGCATTTGCTGGAAGCGATGGCCCGCGAGGTCACGATGGAGCGCGTCGGCTCCGGCGGCATCCTGGCGCGGCTGGCCGATGTGCTTGCCGCAACCGTCATCCGCTCATGGGTCGAGCGCGGCTGCGGCGATGCCTCCGGATGGATTGCGGCGGTCAGGGACCGCGAGATCGGCCGGGTGCTGGCCGCGATCCATCTCGAACCGAATCGCGACTGGACGGTGGAGGCTCTGGCAAAGATGATGGGCGCCTCGCGATCAGGTTTCGCCGAGCGCTTCGCCACCATTGTCGGCGAAACACCGGCAAAGTACGTCACGCAGGTGCGGATGCACCAGGCGAGGCAATGGCTTGTCCGCGACCGGCTCAAGATTTCCGTCGTCGCGGCTCGCCTCGGCTACGAATCCGACGCCTCCTTCAGCCGCGCCTTCAAACGGGTCATCGGATCGCCACCCAGCCACTTCCGGGCCGAGGAACAGGCGGAGATCCGCTAACCTAATTAGGCCAGCCAAACGTTGGCCGGCTTATTGCTCGGTGATGCAGGCCGAGCCGGCGCTGCTCTTGCAATATTTACCGGAGGCCCCGCACCTGCCATCCGAGACTTCGACGACGGTGCCGCCCAACAACAGCTTGCAGTCGCTGGTGGACAGATTGACCGCGCCGTTGAGGTCCTTGATCTTCTTGGCGTCGACCTGCGCGCCGGCGACAACTTTCTTGGCTGCCTGCGCCTCGCCCAGATGCGCCGCCGACAATCCCATACCGGCGACAAGCAGGATCGTCGCAAAACTGCGTAACAGATTTCCCATAGCCAACCCTCCATTTTGGGCCTCCAAATTGGGCCTGCAAAGCCCGTTTGGGACCAAAGGATCAGCCTATTCGACAAATCGAAGCATCCGCATCCCCCGTACGGGGGATGACGGGAAGACTCGAGCATGTCGCAGCCAAGTGGAATTACGTGGCGTCGCACAAATGCGGCTAAAACACATGGATAGAGCGGGATGCACGGTTCACTTTGAACGCATCCCGCTCTAGCGCAGTAAAGAGGCTTATACTTAGCCGGCGTGACGCAAGCTTATTCCGCTGCCCTTGTCGAACAGCACCACCTTGTCCGGGTTCCAGGCAAAGCGCACCGGCTGCTCTATCTGGACGTCGGTCCTGGCCGGTACGGTGGCGCGCAGCATGGCGTCGCCGACCCGCAGCGTCAGGATCTTCTCGACGCCATGGTTCTCGACGTCATGGACCCGCGCCTCGACCGGCGCGCCGGTCTCGAGATAGACGTCCTCGGGACGAATACCGAAGACGAGCGGGCGACCGTCGGTCGCCGCGCCCGTCTTGGCACCCCCCGAAGTCGTGGCACCCCCCGCAAACGGCAATTCGAAATTGAGCGGCGCCATCACCGCACGTCCGTTGACGAGCTTGCCGTCGATGAGGTTCATCGGCGGCGAGCCGACGAAGCTCGCCACGTAGGTGTCGCGCGGATTGTTGTAGATCTCGTACGGCGTGCCGGTCTGGACGATGCGGCCATGGTTGAGCACGCCGACCTTGTCCCCCATCGACATCGCCTCGATCTGGTCGTGCGTCACGAACAGGAAAGTGGCGCCGAGCTGCATCTGCAGGTTCTTCAATTCGGTGCGTAGCGCCTCGCGCAATTTGGCGTCGAGCGCCGACAACGGCTCGTCCATCAGGAATACCCGCGGCTTGCGCACAATAGCGCGACCGATCGAGACGCGCTGCATCTCGCCGCCTGAAAGCCTGTCGGTCTTGCGGTCGAGCAGATGCTCGATCCGCAGCGTCCTGGCAGCGCGGTCGACACGATCCTTGATCTCGGCATCGGGCAGCCGGCGGATCTTCGGCTTCAGCGGAAATTCGAGGTTTTCGCGCACCGTATAGCGCGGATAGAGCGAATATTGCTGCAGCACCAGCGCCACGTCACGCTCGGCCGCGCCCCAGTCGGCGACATCGACGCCGTCGATAAAGACCTGGCCTTCGCTCGGCTTTTCCAGGCCGGCAATCATGCGCAGCGTCGTCGTCTTGCCGGCGCCGGTCTCGCCGAGCAGGACGAAGAACTCGCCATCGGCGATGTCGAGATCGAGCCCGGTCAAGGCGGTGTGGTTACCGAACTTCTTTGAGATGTTCTTGAGCTGGATGTGGGCCATCAGAGTCTCACTCCCAGCGATTTGCCGCTCGCCGTGTCGAAGAAATGCGCCTGGCTGGGATCGATTCTGACGAAGACCCTTTCGCCGGGGCCGCCGATGAAGCCGCTCTTGGTGCGCGCACGCAGCATCTTGGAGCCGACCTTGAGGTCTACGATGTCGAAGGACCCGAGCGGCTCGACGATCTGCGTCTCCACCGGCAAGAATCCCTCGGCGGCTTCGCGGCGGACGAGGACGCCTTCCGGCCGGATGCCGAGCGCGAGTTGGCTGCCGGCATGGCCGTTGAGCTTCGACAGCAAGGCGCGCGGGAATTCGAAACCGGCGGCCGCATCGCCGACCGTGACCGAGGCCGATGAGGCTTTCTCGGTCACCGAAGCGTCGGCGACGTTCATCACCGGGCTGCCTACAAATTGCGCGACGAAAAGATTCGCCGGATGCGAATAGACCTCGTCCGGCGAGCCGACCTGCTGCAGCACACCTTCATGCATGATGACGATGCGGTCGGCGAGGCTCATCGCCTCGATCTGGTCGTGGGTGACGTAGATGCTGGTCGAGCCCTGCTTGATGTGCAACCGCTTGATCTCGGCCCGCATCTCCTCGCGCAGCTTGGCATCGAGCGCCCCGATCGGCTCGTCCATCAGCATCGCCTTCGGCCGCCGCACCAAGGCTCGGCCGATCGCCACGCGCTGCATGTCGCCGCCCGACAGCGCCGACGGTTTCTTGGCGAGGAGATCGCTGATCTGCAGCGTCTTGGCGACCGAGCGCACCTCGCTGTCGATCTCGGCCTTGCTCTTGCGCGTCGCCCTGAGCGGAAAGGCGATGTTCTCATAGACGCTCATATGCGGATAGAGCGAGAACGACTGGAAGACCATGGCGATATCGCGATCGGCGGCCTTGAGGTGCTGGACCGGCTTGCCGTCGATGAGGATGTCGCCGCCGTCGATCGTCTCCAGCCCGGCAATCGCCCTCAGCGTCGTCGTCTTGCCGCAGCCCGACTGGCCGAGCAGCACGATGAACTCGTTATCGTCGATCTTCAGGTTGAGGTCCTTGATGACCTGGACGGCGCCGAAATATTTCTGGACGCCGCGAAGTTCGATCTGGGTCAATGCTGTGCCCCCGGATTTGCCCCTTGCCCGGTGCCGGCCTTCTCCTCCGGCGCGATCTTGGAGGTGACGTTGAAGCCGATCAGGCCGATCAGGATGATGGTCACGCCGTAGCTGTGCAGCAGCATGTTCCACGGCTGGCAGAGCGCGATGATACCGAGCACCATCAGCACTTGAGAGCCTGGTTCGAGATATTTCTGGTTGATGGCACGAAAGCTCATTTGCGGATCGCTCCAAACGACATTCCGCGCAGCAGATGGTTGCGGAGCAGGAAGGTGAAGATTGCGACCGGCAGCAGGAACAGGAAGGTTCCTGCGGCGATCACCGTCCAGTCCGGCAGGCCGGCGCCGACCTGGCTGGGAATGAAAGGCGGTGCTGTCTGGGCACGGCGGCTGGTCATGATCAGTGCGAAGGCATATTCGTTCCACGCCGTGATAAAGCAGAACACGGCGGTGGCGGCGATGCCGGTGGCGGCCTCGGGCAGCACGATCTTGAAGAAGGCCTCCATGCGCGTATAGCCGTCGACGAGGGCCGCCTCCTCATACTCCTTGGGGATCTCGTCCATGAAGCCTTTCATCAGCCACACCGAGAAGGACAGGTTGAAAGCGGTGTAAAGGATGATCAGGCCGATATGGGAATCGTTGAGGCCGACCGCCCGGTACATCAGGAACATCGGAATGGCGACGACCACCGGCGGCAGCATGCGCGTCGACAGGATGAAGAACAGCAGGTCCGCCTCGCCTTTTACCTTGAAGCGCGAGAACCCATAGGCGGTGAAGGTGCCCATGCCGACGGCCAGGACGGTCGAGGTTATGGCAACGATCAGCGAGTTCATGAAACGGCTCGGATAGCCCGACCACTGCACCTGGCCCTTGCCGTCGCGCACGATCTTTTCGCCGCCATTGAAGACGACGCGCTCCCACCACGGCGCAGCCGCGTACTCCTCCGGCGACGGCGGGCTGCGCAGCTGCGAACGCTTGGTGAACAACTTGACGAAGGGCGATATCTCCGGCTGGAAAACCACCGTCGGCGGGATCGTGGTGGCGAGGTTGCGCGGCTTGAACGCCGTCGAGGCGATCCAGTAGATCGGCGCCAGGAAGATGATCGTCACCAGCAGGACAGCGACGATGGCGACCCGGTTGAAGGTGATTTCGGAAGAAGTGCGGACTGCAGCCATCTCAGCGCTCCTTCACCTTGTTGAGGTATTTGACATAGATGTTGGTGATCGCCAGCACCATGATCAGCACGATGTAGGCGAGCGCGCAGGAACGCCCGGTCTGCCATTCCTGGAACGCCATCTTGTAGAGCCGGATCGAGATCAGCTCGGCCGTCGGCTGGCTGGTCAGGATGTAGGCGAGGTCGAAGGTCTTGAACGCCTCCATGGTGCGGAAGATGACCGCAATCATCAGGATCGGCGCAACCAGCGGCAGCGTTATGCGGAAGAAGGTGTAGAACGGCCCGGCCCTGTCGATCGCGGCTGCCTCGTAGAGATGCTTGGGCACGGCCGACAGGCCGGCCAGCGACAACAGCATGACGAAGGGCGACCACATCCAGATGTCGGTCAGCGCGACCGCATAGAGCGCCATTTTCGGATTCGACAGCCATTCGAAGGTGCCGAGGCCCAGCGCATAATTGATGATGCCGAAGGACGGATCGTAGAGCAGCTTCCAGAACAGGCCGACGACGGCCATCGACAGCATCATCGGCAACAACAGGAGCGTCGTCAGCAGGCCCTTGAGCGGAATGTCGCGGTTGAGCAGCATGGCCACGCCGAAGCCGACGAGCAGCTGGCCGGCGACCGAGATGATGACGTATTTTGCGGTGATGGCGAAGTTGGACCAGACATAGGGATCGCTGAGCAGGTCGCGATAGTTCTGCAGCCCGACGAAATTCGCCGCCGCGCTGGTCGAGGCGCGGAAATCGGTGAACGAATAGCCCAGCGAATAGATCAGCGGGAAGATGTTGAAGACGATCAGGAACAGGATCGTCGGGATAATGAAGAGATTGCGGATAGAAATGTCGCTGAGACCGCGAGCGGCGGCCCGCGAGGACCTGTCCAGCGTGGTGATCATCGTGGTCGCCAAGACCCTGCTCCCAGTTCAGAAATCAGAAAGATTTCAAAAATCAGAAAAAGAAACGGAGGAGGCACGAACGCCCCCTCCGTGACACTTCATGCTTATTGGCCGCGGCCGTATTTCTTGAAGGTCGCGTTCCAGTCGGCTGCCAGTGCGTCCAGCGTCTCCTTGGCGGTGCCTTCGCCGCCGATCATGTAGGGATAGATGCGCTGGTTGAGCTGCTGCAGCAGTTCCGCATATTCCGGAACCGCCCAGAAATCCTTGACCTTGAACATGGTCTCGTAGAACGCCTTGTTGTAGGGCGTGGCGTTCTGGAATTCGGGTGACTTGAGCACAGCGGCACTGCAGGTGTAGCCGCCAAGCGCTGCCCATTTCTTCTGGGTCTCGTCCTTGATGAACCATTCCAGGAACTTCGTCGCCTCTTCCTGCTTCTGCGAGTAAGAAACGATGGAGATGCCCTGACCGCCGAGTGCGGCGAACTGATCGCCGTTCGGGCCGGGAGGATTGGCGAAGAAACCGGTGTTCTTGGCATTCGGGTTCGACGCCTCGTTGATCAGCGAGGGGAAGAACGCGAAGTAGTTCATGCTCATCGCGGCCAGGTTTTCAGTGATCGCCTGGTTGTCCTCGACGAAGAACGACTTGGCCCAGCCCGGAGGCGTGAACTTGTAGAGTTCCTTGTAGGCGTCGAGCGCCGCGATCGCCTTGTCGGAGTTGATGAAGCCATCGACCTTGTAGGTCTTATAGTCACCCAGCTCGCCGCCAAAGGAGAACAGCGCGTTTTCGAAGCCCATCGCCATCGCGTCGTAGGAATTGTCGGTGTAGATGGCGATGCCGTATTTCTTCTGGTCCGGACGGTGGAAGAATTCGGCGATATCGCGCAGCGCCTTCCAGTCCTTCGGCACGTCGAGATCGTAGCCATACTTGGCCTTGAAGGCTTCCTTTTCCTTGGGGTCTTCGAACCAGTCCTTGCGATAGGACCAGCCGACGGCGTCGCCTTCGAGCGGAATGGCCCAGTACTTGCCGCTGCCGCCTGGATATTCGGCATAGTATTTCACCGTGGCCGGTGCCATCACTTCACCGACCTTATGCTTGTTGAAGAAGTCGGTCAGGTCGACATAGTGGCCACCGGTCGAGCCGGCACCGAGCCATTGCGAGTCGCCGACGACCATATCGTAGGCGTCGCCATGGGCGTTGAACTCGGTGAAGGCCTTGGTCTGGAAGTCGGGCCACGGTGTGGTTTCCACCGTGATCTTGACGCCGGTTTCCTTCTCGTACTCGTTGCCGAGTTCCTGCAGGTAATTGGCCGGATCCCATTCCGCCCAGAAGATTGTAAGTTCCTTTTCCTGCGCGTAGACGGACGTTCCGCAGGCGAGCACTAGGCCGATACCAGCAAGCAAGCTGGTCATTGTCTTGCGCATAATGATTTCCTCCCTTGTGCGCATTCTACCGCGTCATGCGAGCCGGCGGCGAGGCCGGCCCTGGTAGTCCTCCCGTGACGGCACCGTTCCGGTTTTTGAACCTCCTCGTTCAACCGAAACGGATCTTAGCCTTCACCCTTGATCCGCTTTATTTGTCCTGATCTGGTATTACCAATTTCAGACGAACGTCAAGCCCTTTCTTGGACGGTGGCGGACACGCAGACAAGTTGGTTTCTGCGATATCTGCCTGTTTTCCCTTAATTTTCCTACTCGTTGATACATGAATGCCTTACCTGGGCCGCTGCATCGCTAGTAGTATGAACAATCAGGTTGAAAATCTGGTCGAACCAGATTGGCGTTATCTAGCGGCCGTCGTCGGCGCGATCCCATCTCCTTCAATCATCGATTCGGTCATAGCCGCGCGCACCAGAGCGCCGGCCGTCCACTGAGCGACCGACATCATTCTGCGGCTATCCAATCCCCATATATCCTTCAATACGATGAGCATCTCAACACCGAAGATCAATGACAGCGCCTGCGCGAGCCGCTTGAATTCGCGCGGCGGCAACCGGCCTTTGAGTGGCGCGATCGCATCCTTCAAAAGGTCGACGCGATGGCCGCGCGTGAAGGCCGGCTCACCACCCAGTGTCCCTGCCTGTCGCTGCGCCCACTGGTCGAGCGACAGTTTCAGCGCCGCCTTGAACGTCGCTTCGAAGGCCTCGATGCGCGGCATGGCGGTCTCGAACAGTTCGGCGACCCGGCGCTCGGGATCGGCAGAGCTCGATTGCCAGGTAAGGATCGGCCCGAGCCCTTCGTCCACCACCGCCTGCACCAGCGCCGCCTGGCTCGGAAAATACCGATAAGCGGTGGCGCGGGAGACTTCCGCTGCTTCCGCCACCTCGCTGACGGAGGGCGTGGCGCCCGCTTGCATCAGCTTTGTCGCCGTCTCCAGCATGAGACGCCTGGTGCGCGCGCGGGCCCCGCGCTCTACCCGCGGGCTGGCGCCTTGGCCGGCGTCGTCGTTCACTGTCGCTTGTTGACGTGAGACATCCATGTCAATACGATACGCGCGTCTCAAAAAATTGCAATGGCCCTTCGCCCATCGAACGGCCGGGCAAACGGGTGGCAGCGCCGAGCACGCCCAAGACCGGGGAAACGCGATGAAGCGGATCTATGTGGTGGGCACCGCCGACACCAAGGGCGAGGAACTCGCTTTTCTGTCCGATGCAGTCGCCGCTACCGGCGCTTCGGTTGCTCGTGTCGACATCGGAACACGCGGCGCGACCGTGCCGGTCGATATTTCGGCAGACGAAATCGCCAGCCACCATTCTGAGGGTCGCAATGCCGTGCTCGGCATCGACGATCGCGGCACCGCGGTGGCGGCGATGGCCGCCGCCTTTGCCCGGTTTGTCCAGTCGCGCGGCGATATTGCCGGGATTATCGGTATCGGCGGCGGCGGCGGCACCTCGATCATCACCGCAGGAATGCGCACGCTGCCGCTCGGCCTGCCCAAGATCATGGTTTCGACCTTGGCCTCCGGCGACACCGCACCATATGTCGACATCTCCGACATCGTGATGATGCCGTCGGTGACCGACATGGCCGGCCTCAACCGGCTGTCCCGTGTCGTGCTGCACAATGCCGCCCAGGCGATATCAGGCATGGCGGCAAAGCCGGCGCCGCCGGCCGACGGCAAACCATCGCTCGGCCTGACTATGTTCGGCGTCACCACGCCATGCGTGACCGCGATCGCCGATGAGCTTCGTTCGACCTATGACTGCATGATCTTCCACGCCACCGGCACCGGCGGCCGCACCATGGAAAAATTGGCCGACAGCGGCCTGTTGTCCGGCGTCATCGACATCACAACGACCGAAGTCTGCGACTTGCTGCTTGGCGGCGTGCTGCCGGCGACCGAAGATCGCTTTGGCGCCATCGCCCGCACCGGGCTGCCTTATGTCGGCTCGGTCGGCGCGCTCGACATGGTCAATTTCTGGGCGCCGCCGACAATTCCGGAACGCTATCGCGGCCGGCTGTTCTATGAGCACAATCCAAACGTCACACTGATGCGCACCACTGCCGACGAAAGCAGAACGATCGGCGAATGGATCGGTACAAGGCTGAGCCTCTGCCAGGGTCCGGTTCGTTTCCTCATTCCGGAGAAAGGCGTGTCGGCGCTCGACATCGAAGGCGGCGCCTTCTTCGACCCTGAAGCCGATGCCGCATTGTTCGAGGCGATCGAGCGTACCATCAAACCCGCCAAAACGCGGCGCGTGCTGCGCCTGCCGCTGCACATCAACGACCCCGAATTCGCCTGGGCTGCCACAACGGCCTTCCTCGACATCGCCAGACAGTGAGACACCAAGACATGACCGCCATACCGCGCAAGAAAATCCTGGAGAAATTCCGCAAGATGATCGCGGACGGCGTTCCGATCGTCGGCGGCGGTGCCGGCACCGGCCTGTCGGCCAAGGCAGAGGAAGCCGGCGGCATCGACCTGATCATCATCTACAATTCCGGCCGCTACCGCATGGCCGGGCGCGGCTCGGCCGCCGGCCTGCTCGCCTATGGCAACGCCAACGAGATCGTCAAGGAGATGGCCTACGAAGTGCTGCCGGTGGTGAAGAAGACGCCGGTGCTGGCCGGCGTCAACGGCACCGATCCGTTCGTCATCATGCCGCTGCTTTTGGCCGAGTTGAAGACGATGGGCTTTTCCGGCGTGCAGAACTTTCCGACCATCGGCCTGTTCGACGGCCAGATGCGGCAGAGTTTTGAAGAAACCGGCATGGGCTTCGGGCTCGAGGTCGACATGATCGCCGAGGCTCACAAACTCGACCTGTTGACCACGCCCTATGTCTTCAACCCAGACGAGGCGCGCGCCATGACAGAAGCCGGCGCCGACATCGTCGTCGCTCATATGGGGGTGACCACGGGCGGCTCGATCGGCGCGACATCGGCCAAATCGCTGGACGATTGTGTCAGCGAGATCGACGCCATTGCCGAAGCGGCACGCTCGGTGCGCGAGGATATAATCCTGCTTTGCCATGGCGGGCCGATCTCGATGCCGGACGACGCCAGATATATTCTCGAGCGCTGCAAGGGCCTGCACGGGTTCTATGGCGCGAGTTCGATGGAACGGCTGCCGGCGGAAGCTTCGATCGCCAGGCAAACGGCGGATTTCAAGGCCGTCACGTTCGGCGCTGCGTAGAAGAAGGGGTGAGACGATGACCGACAACAGCAAGGTGTTCGTATACCCAAAAGACGTCAGCGCCTTCGGCTTCGACTGGGGCAGGCTGTCGCTGACGGTCGCGCCCGAAGTGAATGGCGCAAAGCGATTTTCCGGTGGTGTCGTCGACCTGCCGTCGGGCAAGGGCCATACGCGTCATAACCATCCGGGTGCGGAGGAGATCATCTTTGTCATCTCAGGCGATGGCGAGCAGATGGTCGAAGATGAGAAGGGCAACCCGGTCGTCGAGAAGGTCGGTCCCGGCTGCACCATCTATGTGCCGGAAAGCCGCTTCCATTCGACGCTCAATACCGGCGATGCGCCGATGCAGCTTTTCGTCGTCTATTCGCCGGCCGGGCCGGAACTGGCACTGCGCGACCTGCCGGATTTCAGGCTGCTGCCGCCGGGCGGGAAGTGAGATAGAAGCGCCTAAACCCCGCCCCTGTTCCAGCCCCTGCCCCGATCGCCGAACATGACGTAGCCGGCATCGGTCACCGCCACCGTGTCCTCCAGCTTGATGAAGCCGCGCGTCGGGTGAAGCATGGTCGTCTCGACCGAGAGCACCATATTTCTTTCCAGCGGTTTTTCGGCATAGGTACCTTCATAGGTCACCGGATGGTTGGTCATCAGAAATGGCGCTTCATGCGTGATCAGCCCCATGCCGTGGGCAAAGAAATCGGTATAGGCCGCAACCTTCGACGCTTTCAGCACGCCTTCGGCATGAGAAATCATGTCACCGCCCAGCGTGCCCGCCTTGACCTTGGAGAAGGCCGCCTGCTGCACTGTCTCGATCTCGGCCAGCAGATCCTTGAGTTCGGCGTCAGGCTCACCCAGCACGCCCATGCGGCAAAGGTCGCCGATATAGCCGTGGTAGTTGCCGCCGGAATCGATCGACATCACCTCGCCCTTCTTCCACGCCTGTGGCGAGGCGGCCCGGTTGTGGCTGGAGCCTAGCGTCAACAGGCAATATTCGAAATGCGCACCGCGATTTGTCTCCTCGCGCCTGAGCTGCTCAATGATCTCGCTCTTGGTCGTGCCTTCGCGTGCCCAGCCGATGGTCGCCAGCATGGAATCGGTGATCAGCTCCGATGCAATGCGCAGCTTCTCCAGCTCGGCCTCGGTCTTGATTGCCCTCATGCGCTCCAGCATATCAGTCGCGTCGATCAGCTTGGCGTCCGGCAGCGCGTTGCGGATCAGCATATAGGCGTCGGACGGCAGGAAGGCGGGCTCGATGCCGATGCGGGCGTTGTCCTTGCCGATCTTCCGCAAATGCTCGACTGCCAGATTGGCGGCATCGAGCGTTCCCCAGCAGGCGGCATGCAGTGTCGGCGTCCAGAACGGATGGTTCTGGTGCTCGCCGCCTTCCATGCGGTTGCCGATATAGGCGGCATGCTCCGGCCCGCCTTGCTCATAGACGACAACAGGCAGATAGCGGCTATGGCCGATTGCATCCATGGCGGCGAAAAAGATGAACTTATAGCCGCCAAGCAGATATTGCGTGTTGTGCTTGGAGGTGGCGAGCAGCACGTCGATACCGGCCTCCTCCATCAGCCCGTCCACCCTGGCCTGGTCGAACGGCACGCTGCCGACGGCATTCTTGCCTGGGGCAATGTTCATGTCTCTCTCCCTGAAATCCCTTGGCCGGCCGCTCGCCGGCACCGGCTTTTCCGGCTCTGATCCTCAGCTATGCTCAAATCTGCATCATTTTGCCCGATGTGGTCCAGCCAGAATGGAGCGAACCAGCCCCCAAAAGCTGCTCCACCTGCTGTGCTTTACTCCAGTCTGGTCTTGCCAGAACCGCGCATCGAACCGTCTTCTGTACAACTGGTCCAGCGGACGGAAATTTCAAAGCCACGTAAAAATGCGCCAATTCCGTCTTTGGTGAAACCCCGCACAAGGCCCATAATCAGCTTTGCGGGATGCTTGCGAGCGTCCGAGGGGGACGGCGGACCCGGCCGGGTCCGCGGAGAGGACAGAGTTCGATCATGCCAGAGTTCACCATTTCCAGACGGACGATGCTTGCGGGTTCGGCATTGCTGCTGGCCTCTACCGCGATGCCGACGATCGGCTGGGCGCAGACGCCGAAAAAGGGCGGACGACTGGTTGTCGCCGCTGATTCCGAGCCGCGCAATCTCAATCCGGCGATTGTCGCCTCGAACGGCGTCTTCTTCATTTCGAGCAAGATCGTGGAAACCTTGGCCGAGGCCTCCTTCGGCGGCAAGGACGGGCTCGAGCCACGGCTGGCGCTCAGCTGGGAAGGTGCCGCCGACGGCCTGTCGGTGACGTTCAAACTGCGCGAGGGCGTCAAATGGCATGACGGCAAGCCCTTCACCTCAGCCGATGTCGCCTTCTCGGCGCTGCAGGTCTGGAAGCCGCTGCAGAATCTCGGCCGCACCGTGTTCAAGGATCTGGAGGCGGTCGACACGCCGGACGAAACCACCGCCGTGTTCAAATTCGCCAAGCCGACACCGTTCCAGCTGATCCGCAACGCCTTGCCGGCGCTGAGCAGCGTGGTGCCCAAGCACATCTACGAGACCGGAAAGATCGAGGACAATCCGGCCAACAACGCCCCGGTCGGCACCGGACCGTTCAAATTCGCCGAATACAAGCCCGGCCAATATTACCGGCTGCAGAAGAACACCGACTATTGGGGCAAGGACGAGCCCTATCTCGACGAGATCATCTATCAGGTGCTGCCGGACCGCACCTCCGCCGCCAGCGCACTCGAGGCCGAAGAGATCCAGCTCGCCGCCTTCTCCGCCGTGCCTCTGGCCGATCTCGACCGCATCTCCAAAGTGTCCGGACTCAAGGTGATCACCAAGGGTTATGAAGGGCTGACCTATCAGCTCGTCGTCGAGATCAATCATCGCCGCAAGGAGCTGGCCGACCTGAAAGTACGCCAGGCGATCGCTCACGCTATCGACAAGGATTTCGTCGTCAAGACGGTGTTTCTCGGCTATGCCGCCACCGCCACTGGCCCGGTGCCGAAGAACGACCCGCAGTTCTACACCGCCGACGTGCCGACCTATGCCTTCGACGTCGCCAAGGCCAACGCCTTGCTTGACGAGGCCGGCTACAGCCGAGGCGATGACGGCAAGCGCTTTTCGCTGAGGTTGCTGCCAGCGCCCTACTTCAACGAGACCAAGCAGTTCGGCGACTATCTGCGCCAGGCGCTCGCCGCCATCGGCATCGACGCCCAGCTGGTCAACAACGACTCAGCCGCGCATATTAAGGCTGTTTACACCGACCACGCCTTCGACCTTGCGGTCGGGCCGCCGGTATTCCGCGGCGATCCGGCGATCTCGACCACCATCCTGGTGCAGAGCGGCATTCCCGACGGCGTGCCCTTCTCCAACCAGGGTGGCTACAAGAACGCCGAACTCGACGCCCTGATAGCCAAGGCATCGGAGATGCTCGACACCGCCGCCCGCACCGAACTCTACAAGGAGTTCCAGAGAAAAGTTGCCGCCGACCTGCCGCTGATCAACGTCGCCGAATGGAGTTTCATCAGCGTCGCTCGCAACACGGTCAAGAACATCGCCAACAACCCGCGCTGGGCGGTATCGAACTGGGCGGACACTTATTTGGCGAGTTGACCTCCAGACTTGCAGATCTACGGCCTGGGTGCTCAGATTCGACAATGAGAGTTCCTTCGCGCCCCCCTCTGTCCTGCCGGACATCTCCCCCACGAGGGGGGAGATTGGCAGCGTTGGCGCCACGCCCAGTCCTGCAACGTAGGAGATTGGCCAAAGCCGCAATGACGGCCGATCTCCCCCCTCGTGGGGGAGATGTCCGGCAGGACAGAGGGGGGCGCCGTAGAACGCAATCTCAAGTGGCCGGCAGCGGTGCCCTTTCCCCATGAGCCGCGCCGTCATCCTCCTTCGCCGCCGTCTCGTCGGCAGCATCTTCGTGCTGCTGATTGTCGTCATCGGCACGTTCCTGTTGCTCGAAGCCGCTCCCGGCGACGCGGTCGATGCCTACATCGTCTCGACCGGCGGCGACGCCGGCATGATCGAGCTGTTGCGTCACCGCTGGGGGCTCGACCAGTCGGAGCTGACGCGGCTCGCCAACTATCTTTGGGCGCTGCTGCATCTCGATCTCGGCCAATCGGTCACTTTTTCGCGGCCGATCCGTGACGTCATCCTCGAGCGGCTGCCCAACACGCTGCTGTTGATGGGCAGCGCCACCGCGCTCTCCTTCGGTCTCGGCTCGGCGCTCGGCATCTATGCCGGCGCCAGACCCGGCAGCTTCCGCGATCGCTTCCTGTCTATCGGTTCGCTGGCGCTCTATGCCGTGCCGGGCTTCTGGCTCGGGCTTGTGCTGATCATTGTCTTCGCCGTCGACCTGCGCTGGTTTCCGATCGGCGGCATCGAGAGTATCGTCTCGGCCAGGACCGGCCTCGACCGCGCCGCCGATATCGCCCGCCATCTCGTCCTGCCGGTTTCGGCGCTCGGCTTCATTTATCTCGCGCTCTATCTCCGCATGATGCGCGCCGGTATGGCCGAGGTCTGGCGACAGGACTTTGTGCTGGCCGCCCGCGCCAGGGGACTTTCCCGCCGTCGCATCGTGCTCGCTCACGTCGCCCGTAACGCGCTGTTGCCGCTGGTCACCATGCTCGGCCTGCAGTCCGCGCAAATGCTGGGCGGCAGCGTCGTCATTGAAAGTGTCTTTTCCGTGCCAGGCCTTGGCCGGTTGGCGCAGGAAGCTGTGGCAGCACGCGATACGCCGATGCTGCTCGGCATCATTCTCGTCAGCGCCGTCCTGGTGGTCATCATCAACCTTCTCGTCGACATCGCCTACGCCTTCCTCGATCCGCGCGTCGGGGCCAGTGAGGCCGGCGCGTGAACCCGCTTCGCCGCTTTCTTCGCACGCCGGAAGCGATCGCCGGCGCAGTCATCCTGGCGGCGCTGTTTGCCGTGGCACTTGCCGCACCTTTGTTCTTTCCCGGCGATCCGCAAGCGATTGCCGGGCCGGCATTGCTGCCGCCGTTCCAGGATTGGTCGCTGCCACTCGGCACCGACCGCCTCGGCCGTGACGTCCTTGCCGAGCTTTTGCACGGCGCCCGCACCTCGCTGGCGGTCGGGCTGGCTGCGGCAGCCGCCGCCCTTGCCGTCGGTGCCGTGATCGGCACGGTGGCCGGCTTTGCCGGCGGCCTTGTCGACGAGATGCTGATGCGCATCACCGACG
>NZ_JBVVQI010000026.1:0-90245 GCF_055811495.1 Mesorhizobium sp. WSM4830
GACAACCGTGTACCCGGCCAACGCATCTCCAAGCGCGAAGATACTTGACGTCCCCACCGCGATTAGACAACCCCATCAAGCTTTGGATGGAACTGACTGACGCCCAATGGGCGAAGATGGAACCGCATTGCCAGGGGTAAGCCAATCGACCCAGGTCGAAGCGGCAGCGACAACCGCCGCTTCATTCAGGCCGTGCTTTGGATCGTGCGCACGGGAAGCCCGTGGCGTGACCTTCCAGCCTTTTTCGGAAGTTGGAATACCGTCTTCAAACGACACCGCGATTGGGTTAAAGTCGATGTTTTTGTTCGGCTCTTCGATGCCTGTTCGGACCAGCCGGACATGGAGTTCGCCATTCGACGCAACTATCGTCAAGGTCCGCCGTCACGGCCAGGGCGCAAAAGCGGGACTCAAAGCCAGGCCACAGGCCGCTCCAAGGGCGGCATGACTAACAAGATTCTTGCGCTCACCGATGCGCGGGCAATCTCGTGCGCTTCGTTCTCCTGCCCAGGACATCGCTTCGATACGGTTGGCGTCGCCCCGCTCGTCGACGGAGTCGCCTTCGGCGGGCTGATTGCCGATAAGGCCTTGGACAGCACCTCATCGCCGATCTGAACGAACCCGGCGCCAAGATCGTCATCTCGCAGCTTCTGAGGCGCGCCCTGCCGCTGCCTCTCGATCTCGAACTCTATAAATGGCGTCATCTCATCGAGAACTTCTTCTGCAAACTCAAGGAGTTCAAGCGTATCGCCATGCGAGCTGACAAAACCGACCAGAGCTTCAACGCAATCATCCATCTCGCAGCCGCCGTCATACGATGAATCTCAACAGGCCTTAATTCACGAGTCAGTTACATTGACGCAATATGCTTGGTCGACACCGCTCGCCTGCGCGCAACGCGTAGCGTGGATACGCTTGTTGAGAACTCGGACTGAGGTTACCAGGGGCTTTCGAAAATTGTTTTCGACGCTCCTTAATTTTTTGAAGAGGTAAGAGGAAGACGAGCAGTTCATTCTGCTGCCCGAAAGGGTGCACCCTTGTCCGATTGACGACGTCTTTGTTCGAAACCAGATACGCTGAGGCGCAAATTCTGACGGCGTCCATTCGAAATAGCTGGTTCTCCATTCTTGCTCGCCACAATCGTCGACGGCATGCCGTTTGCGTGTGACACGGTGAAGGGGCTCGGGTCCGGACGAGTTGTCCTCCTCGTTCAAAAATCCGAGCGAATGAACATGATAGTGGCCGAACATCTGGGGAGTAAGCTCATGCGGGTAGCCGTTGTGTGGAATCACAACAAAACGGGCGTGATCAACCGGTTTGGTCAGCCCAGTCCGGAAGTGGACGACCGCGAGGAGGTCAAAAACGTGGTAGCGGCATTGCAAGAGGGGGGCCACCAGACGCTGTTGTGCGAAGGTGATAAAGGACTGCTCGCTGAGCTCGAGGGGTTCATGCCCCCCGATTCGCAAGGTCGCCCGTCGGGAATCGTCTTCGTCAGGGGGGCCGGAATTCAGGGGGAGTGCCCTTCCATCCATGTTCCAGCCATGCTCGAAATGGCCGGCGTGCCGTACACCGGATCCAACCCGCTAGGGTGTGGGCTGGCGCTCGATAAGGTGATCACCAAGAGGCTCATCCGCGATGCCGGCGTGCCAACGGCGAACTTTCGCCTGATGCGTTCCGGCGCCGAGAGTATTGGCGACCTGCGATTTCCAGTGGTTGTGAAACCGACTCGCGAATACAACAGCCGGGGTTTGCAACTCGTACATGAGCCCGCTCAGTTGAGGCAGGCCGTAGAAATGACCGTCACTCAGTCTGCGCAGGATGCTCTCGTAGAAGAATACATCGAAGGTCGCGAGATCACCGTCGCGCTGCTCGGAAATGGGGAGCTCGAAGTTTTGCCTCTGGTAGAGCAGAACTTCGGCGACCGCGAAACGCGTTTGATGACTTGGGAATCGAAGCACATGGCGGTCGCGGCGCCGGAGAAAATTTGCCCGGCGCACATCGGTAGCGATCTTGCGACAGTGCTGCGGGATATTTCAATTGCGACCTTCCATGCCTGCCACTGCCGCGATTACGCTCGCGTCGACCTCCGGATCGATCGCTCCGGGGCGCCCTTTGTTCTGGAGATCAACCACGATCCGTCACTCGATATGACCGCCTCCTATTTTCTGGCCGCGAGGACGGCCGGCCACAGCTTCTCCACCTTAGTCAATCGCATCCTCAACATTGCCAACACGCGGTATTTCGGAACCGGCATCTTGTAAGCCCAGCACGCGCCAGTCGGAGCCTGCCTCAGGTTGTGAGGCGACAATCTGCACGGTCGGCTTCGACTGATGAAGACTCAGCTTGAACATTTCGTCAAACCCTGTCTCCGGAGCGCAAGGATTTGTGGCGGCGAGAGCCAGTTGTCGATCGGGTCAGCCGGTTTGACGTCAGCAGTGACTTGCATTCGGATAGTATGGCGGCGCCCGCCATAGCCGCCGCAGAAGCCATTTATCGTCAGCGGCGGCTCGATGCCATTGTTGAAACCGTCTAGTGGTCATTTCACACTCGGCATTTTTTCATGGTGCCAGCAGATGCGCCAATGTCCCGTGCGGTTGGGCGCAACGGCCGCCATCTATGTGGAAAAACGCGCCCGAAGTGGAACTCATAGCGCAGGGAGCATCGAGCCTCGAAAACACCCATTGCCTTTCCTTTTCACCACGCCGGTTCGCCGTGCTTTCGTTGCTGCGCTAACAATCCCTTGAACCTGCGGACCTTGTTCGTCTTCGCCGACGCTTCAAAACGCGCCAGCGTGCTGACTTCCATCTCCCGAGACATGCTTGCGCAGGTGAACCTTACCCGACCTCATTCTGCACGTGCGCTACGAGGGGGGCGCGCGAAGCGACTGGCTTTCGTTCCGCCGCTTGCCGGCTTCAGCCTTTCGAACCGCGCGCCGGACCATTCGACACTGTGGCGCTTGCGCGAGGAGCTGAAGCGCGACCCGCTGATCAACACATCAACAAGATATTGGAGCAGATCAACCGCCAGCTTGAGGACAAGGGCCTGATGTCAAGCGCGGCACGAGATGCAACATCCCTGCAAGCTCGCGGCCGGCTGGTCGAGGCAGGTATTGACGGACGGCCTGAAGCGGTGGCCCAACAAACATCGTCCCGAGCTGCCCCGTACCAGAGGTGGCGCAACCAGCTGATCGCCAACGTTGCGGGAGGCTGATGCACGCGGTGCATCTGGCCGCTGCGCCAACAACCCGCGCCGCATGGTCAGCACCCTCCATTCGCCTGGAGAGAAGCCCGGCATAAGCAGGAGTCCGTCCGCGATCCGCCGGTGAAAAATGCTGCGCTGAGCGGCCAAAGCAGCGCTCTCCGGCGCTCAAAAACTGCCGATGCTCCCACCCGACATCTATACGCCTTCTCTGCAAAGGCATCTGTGAGTCAGAGATCGCGCCCGCGCGGTATCTGCAGCACATAAGTTTCCAATGCTGCCAGATGTGCTTTGTTCGCCGCCAACGCTTCAAGCGCGCAGCTACCGCGCTTGGCTGCGATCAGTTCCACAAGACACTCTACAGCTACGAATGCAGGAGTCGTAGTGTGAAAAACCGAAGGCATTTCAGTCTGGACGCGGATCACAATTTCAGAAAATTTAGCAATCGGAGATATCTCGCTGTCGGTCAAAGCGATTAGTTTCGCACCGCGCGAGACCGCGAACTTGGCGACCTGCATTGTGTGGCGACTGTACGGGCTTACCGTCACCGCCAGTAAAGCGTCTCGCGGACCGACTAAACGGAGCGCATCATTGGCTGTACCCCCTATTCCTTCAAGTAATACAGTGGGCAAGCCCAGCAATGATCCGAGATAATGCATCAGATGGGCTGGAGGGAAACTCGAGCGGAGGCCGATACAGAAAATGTGTCGTGATTCGAACATGAGATTGGCGGCTGCTGTCAGGGCCGCAATTGCGGAGGGCTGCACCAACTCACTGAGATGGCCAAGTAAGGCGTTAATTGTATCGGAGATGAGCGCGCCATCGCCGTCGGCCTCCGATTGTGCTGGGCAACGCTCGGCCAAGCTTTTCGGCAGTTCCCTAATATTGTCCGCAAATATCTCTTTCAATTCGGCGAAGCCATCGAACCCTAGGCACTTGGCAAGCCGGGTTAGCGTCGCCGGAGGCACTGCTGCTCGGCGCGCCTGCTCCCTCATCGACAGCAGTGCGACCTCAGTCGGATGATCGAGCAACCAACGTGCGGCGACCTTTATTTGCGGCGGCAACAGCTCGTAGCTGTCCTTGATGGCGCTTGCTATGGTAGAATCCATGCCAATTACTTCGTAGGTTGAGCCGGTAAGTGCTGCAACCAGCAGTTCGGCCGCTTTTTTCACTGTTGGACGTAAGCGCCCCCTTCGTCGACGACGCGCAACGGTATGCGATGTCCCGGCAACACCGGGTAGATTTGACCTTCAGACACTGCGCCTCTGCCGAGAGGTTGAGATCGCACAGCCGATCATAGGTCTACCAGCATGTAACGGTCGGGCCTCAGGCGCTTTGTTGCCGGATGCAGCCGACCTGCACACCACTGGAGAGTATGGGGGTCGGAAAAATCAGCATGGCATCCATGCCTTTCTCAGTTCATGACGGGACCATTAACGTGCACGCATTATACCTGAAATGCCGGCTACTGAACTCTGAGGCGACCGCCGACATTTGCCTTGTTGCAAAATCATAGAGGCAAGTTGCGTGCCGGATTGTCCGGCATCAGCAACCGCGAAGACCGCTATCTGCGCACGCTGATGATCTATGGCGTCTCCGCGGGCAAACGGCATCCCCAAAGCTCTGGCTCGGCAAACTGCGGTATCGCAATGATGCCGCAGTCGCACCCGCGAGGATTCCATTGGTCGATGCTCTCCGACAATGCTGCCCGTGTTTGACCCCGAGCTTTGCTGGTGCATCATTTTCGCACGCAAGCAAGCGCTATGGGCCAGATTCTTTACGGGAGCACCGGGACGACAGAGGCGCACGTTCGCGGGTGTGGTCATATCTCCGGCCTGTTTTTGCAGTACTGTGACCGCTGGCCCTGATGGTGTCGGCTGATCCTTTGGCCTGATCAAGAGAACGTCCTGGAAGCTTAGGGTCGCGTCTGCGCCCGCATCAAACCGCGATGCCTCGACATCCGCTTCATCATCACCAATCTCGACAGTGCCTCGGCCGAGCACCTCTACGACGTGATCTACTGTGCCCGCGGCCACGCCGAGAACCTGTCAAGATGCACAAGAGCCAACTTGCCTCCGACCGCACTGGCTGCCGTTCGCCGATCGCCAACCACGTCCGCCTCGTCCTGCACACCGCCGCATACTGGCTGATGCTCACCCTCCGCCGGGCGGTGCCCGCATCCCATCATCTCAGCAAAGCCGAGTTCGCCACGTTGCGGCTGAGGCTCATCAAGCTCGGCGCCCGCGTTGTTGAAACCGTCTCGCGCGACCGCCTGACCTTCGCCGCTGCCTGTCCCGAGGCCAGCATGTTGCTGGCGCTCGCCAGCAAGCTGCACCCGTCGAACCAGCTTCAGATCCAGCGTGTTGACAGGTCCAGACACAGCCGCAGTAAAGGACGCCCTGCCGCCACCTGTTCGCCCGCTCAGCTCAAACAACCCAGAGGCGCTCATGAATAAGGCGGGTTAGCTGGTGCGCGTAGGCAAGAGAGAACGATGAGCTGCCAAAAAGTCGCTAAATGCCTCCAGAAAGCCTTTCGCTTCGACCTCACCGAAGGGGAGCGAGAGAGAGAGAAGTCCGCGGGGCGCCACATAGAAGCCGCGCAGCAGCATCTCCACGTGCCAGAGTTCCAGCCAGCGTACGTCTCTTTCCTTGAGTTGCGTCGGTGTCTCCACCACGCCATCAACAAAATGCAGATTCATCAACGACCCTTGGCCGAGTACTGTGGCAGCAACCGCATGCCGCTGGAGGGCGGTGTTCATCTCGCCTCGCAACCAGTCGCCAATGGCATTCACTTTTCGGCTTGCTTCTTCAGTCAGAACCTTGGTGAAGCCAGCCAATCCTGCAGCCATGCTTAGGACGTTGTTGTTGAAGGTACCGCTGTGCGATAACGAATTGGCACGTGCAGGATCAAACCGGTCCATGATAGAGGACTTCCCGCCGAAGGCACCGAAGCTTGCGCCGCCGCCGAGATACTTTCCAAGCGTGACCATATCAGGAAGGATACCAAGTTCCCCGTGCAACGCCCTATAGCCTAAGCGTGAGGTTTGCACCTCGTCGAAGATCAAGATGGCACCGAGTTCGTCAGCCAGATCCCGGATACGCGGAAGGAATGTTGGCTTGGCGATGATGCAGCCTCCAGCTCCCAACATTGGCTCCAGCATAATCGCGGCGAGTTCATCCGCATTCTCTCGCATAATCTTTTCTACGCCATCCTCATCGTTGTAGTCGGCCAACAAAAAAGGGAAAGGCAAATTGAGTGGTGAGCCCCCGTTTGCAAAGGCCATCACGCCCCCATGATAGCTTTCTCTGAACACTAGTATCTTGGTTCGGCCTGTGATTGCCCGCGCGGCCGTCAAAGCCATGATATTCGCTTCCGTGCCGGAGTTGCAAAAGCGTACGCGTTCGACAGCAGGGAAGCGGTCAACGATAGCGGCACCCAACTGTGCCTCGTAACGGTTTGGCCCACCGAGCATGACACCGTCCTTGATGGCATCAATCATGGCTTCCGCTATCGTCGGATCGGAATGTCCGTAGAGTCCCGCGGTGTATTCCGACAAGAGATCCACATATTGATGGCCATCAAGGTCTCTTACATAGCAGCCATCTCCGGACACCAAAGTGAGTGGAAAAGGATTGTACCAGAGGATGGCGCGGGTGTTGCCGCCTGGAAGTGACTCCTTAGCGTCTATATGACGGGCCAAGCTTTTTGGATTGCGGTCAAAAAATTGCTGCCGTGCATCTTTGAGCACCGAGTCGATATCTGCATTTCGCTTTCTTGAACCCGCGGTGACTGACATTTTGTAAGACTCCTCTTTATGCTTATTCGCATAAATTTGACCGGCGACAACACGCCCCCAGAAAAACATCAGAGCTCTGATGAAGGACGAGTTCGTGGCAGCAGCGTTGGTAACAACGCTCGACCGGCTAGATACTACAGCGGTTGAGATGATCAGAGTTCGGCGTCTTCAATCAGTAGGTTGAACCCGACGCGTCATCGAGGTTGTGGCGCTCGGTGCCTTTGAGAGGAGGGTTAAAGATGCTGACGAGAACTAGGTTCCTGTCCCGTCCCCCGCGCAAGTAATGCTTGTCATGCTTGTCAAGCACATAGATATCGCCCTCACGTATGGGAAAGATATTGCCGTCCATGTCCTCGACTACGCCCTCTCCAGCGATGCAATAGCAGGCTTCGAGGTGGTTGCGGTATTGGATAAGTGACACCGTATTCGCCCGCACAATCGTGTGGCAGACGGTAAAGCCCATGCCGTCCTTTTCCGTAAGCAGACGGTGACTGGTGCCACTGCCCCATTCGACGAAGTGGTCGGTGGCTTCTACATCCTGCAGGCTGCGCACGAACATGGTTGCTCTCCGTATCTAACATTTGAGGATAGTGGAATGCGAGTTCCGAACAGATCTGGCATATCGGCCGGGCTGGCAGCTCCTACCTATCGATGAGGCACAATCAAAAGTCGTGCCAATCTCAGGTAGGGCCTAAGAACGGAAATTTTTGCGTGCTGAAACAATGATTTGCGCTGTTGTACTTCAGAGGTAGGTCAACAATGCCTAGTGTCGAGGACTCGACAAACTGAACCGGGCCGGGTGCCGGGGGCTCAAGGCGGGCGTTCTGGAAGACGGGAAAGCAGGGGGCGGACACGGCCGGGCCATGAAGTGCGGATCGACGAGCAATGCCTCCACAGCCTGCTCGAGCTTGCAGCGTCCCTGTGCGATAGTCATGCCGCCCTCCGACAGAATGGCGCGCAACCGGTTGGTCAGCGTCGTGCGCGCGCCCACTAGCCTTGAAGGAACCCGATGCCGCGACTGGATGTCCAGCGGCTCCGCCGTCTTCAGCTCGACAAATCGCATCGTCGGACGTGTCGCGGCTTCGGCGATGGCTTCAGCGTCCCGATCATCGTTCTTCTCTGGTTGCCACCCTCGATGCAAGAGCCTTCCAACCTGATGTGTCCGGTGATCGAGTGCGTTCTTCTCTTGCGTGATTCCGGACAGCTTCACTCGAACCCTTGTTAATTGCCTGACCCGCCCTGAGGTCGATGCCTTCCTGGCCGCACCAGATCGCAAGGAACGCTGCCACCCCGTTCGCTAAGTCTACGACCGCGGTCTTGAGGAACTGGCTGAAGGAGCCTCAGCGCGGAGAAGAGAGTATCCTGTTTCCCAGCGCCAGAGGTGAGCGGCTGAGCGTTCATGGCGTTCAGTATATGCTGAACAAACACCGCCAGACCGTCGCTGGATGGAAAGCGCGTCACTGTTCATCGTTTGAGGCACACGATGGCCATGGACCTCCTGCAGGCGGGCGTCGATCGCGCCGTCATCGCTCTGTGGCTCGGCCATGAATCGACGGCCGCGGTCACCGCGGCGCCAATCGCATTCCCGCCGGCATGCAGGACGTCCGGTCTGGTTTCGGTGCGGAGGGAAAGCGGTCACCACCGCTTGATGGCGCTGCCCCACGGAAGCAGCTGCGGCCTTTTGCTCCACTCGAACTGGTACGGTGGTCAGCATTCCGCGCCTTTCGATCTCATCCTTCGGGCAAATCGTCTAACCAGTAGGCGCCCTCGAGGTGCGGCCGGGAAAAGATCTTTCCGATCTTTTCGGGAGTCTTGTTTTGATGGTATCGCATATACACCCGGCCATCGGCTCCAAGGTCGAGGATCTCGATCTTTCCTGTGTAATGGGACATGATGTATTTGAATGTTTTTTGGATGCCACTGAGACGTTGGTTGACGCCGCGCGCAATCTCTATTCCGCGGCGCAGCGAAACCTGGAAATGCGATGCGCCTTTCACCGGCCGGCCCTGAAAGAGGTAATAAGGGCGGACACCCATTTGATGACACCTGGCGAAGGTCGCCGCCAAGATCTTGGAATCATCGTTGACTTTCGCGAGGAGCACGGACTGGTTGAGGAACTGCACGCCGTGAGCCCGCAAGGAGCCAATGCTGCGCTCTGCGTCGGCCGAGATTTCGCCGACGTGATCGAAATGTGTGACGATGACTGCGGTCTTACCCTCTTCATGAATCCGTTGGAACAGTGCCAATAGAGCGGGATCCTCGAACCGTTTGGGCTCGTAGGCGACCATTTTGGTGCCGAACCGAATCGAGTCTAAATGTGGGATCGGCAGCAGATGATTAAGGATTTTGTCGAGCTTGGCCGTGCTGAGCACGAATGGGTCCCCCCCCGATAGCAGTACGTTCGTCATCTCATGGTGGTCATCAATATATTGCGCAATCCGGGAGAAATCAGTTGCGATTTCATCGGAGTTCTTGCCGACAATGCGTTTGCGAAAGCAATAACGGCAATATGAAGCGCAACGGTCCGTTACCAGCAACAACCCCGTCTGGGCATACTTGTGCTGAAATCCGGGCACGACCGTGTTGTCGTGCTCGCCGCTCGTGTCCAGATGGCCGGGACTCTCGAACTCTTCGAATGAGGGCTCGACGATGTGTTTAAGCTGGCCGTAATAATCACTGTTGGTGATTTGTTCACGATAAAATCTTGTGACATGATAACGCGTGATGTTGTTAGCTTGTAGCTCACCCTCGGCTACGGCGCGCGTCCCCTCGATGAAATTTATGGCAGCGGTACGGTGCGGCGAGTCCCCGTTGGTGGGTGATGATTGAAGTCGGCGAACGCGAGGCGCGGCAGAGGTCGTCCGCGCGTTCATCTCACGATCGCTCACGCTCTGGGCCTCGCAATGAACCGCAATTGCCTGCGGATTCCGCTTGGCCTGCGCTGCCAAGCCTCGCTGCCGCCCGACAGACAGGAAAGCAACCAAAGCCGCTGCTTGGCGCATGACAGCTGCGCCCGTGCCGAACGCGGCAAAGCTTCGATCGGCGGGACAGCACTCAGCAGTGCAGCGCCTATCGCTTTGAGTTGTAGCATTTGAGCAAGTTTCATATCGAACTCCTCGGTCCGAGGCCGTCAGATCGCAATTTTCGTAAACGGATCCTCCACCATGTCCCTTGCAATCTGCGGGCCAACGAAGAGGCAGTGCGAGTAATAGGGCAAAACCATAGTGTTTCGTGGCGCTGCGCGGAATACTTGCGCGTCAGTGTGTCAGGTTCCGAACATAAAGGTCTTCAACGGGACACAGCTGAACACACAACCGGAAGGCCGCGCACAGTGCGCGTTTACGCCGCTGCTGCAGAGGCTGATGAACGTCGATCAAACACGGTTCACGACCAAAAGCCTGCGGGCGGTGCAAATAGCTGTGGCGCGACAATTCTGATGAGAAGCCTCGCAGCTTCATTGTCGCGCCGCACATAGCCGTGAAAGCCTGGTGTGAGGAGAAAGCCGTTCAAATCATCAATGGCGACTGGATAGGCGATCTCCCCGCTTCCCGCCATGGTTAGGTAACATTCTTCGGGGAGGCAACAGGGGGCAAATCCTCACTTCGCCTGACGCATTTTCGCCGGCGGGCGACTGGCGACGCGGATCTCCTGCTTCGTTCATGGTGGCGGTCTTCGAGATCGTGTCGCCACGGGATGGCCACCTTTGATGTAGCGCGACAATCTGGGAGAGACGCGTTCTCACGTTCATTGTAGCGCCGCACTTTGACCCAGTCGACCTTGTGCCACAGTATTTCTGGCGCACGATGCGGCTTCGATCTGCGTGGCGCCACGAAGGTGCCGATCAAAACGCCGGCCGACGCCTGGAGCGTGCGATAGACAACATCTGCAGGGTTGAGGCGGTCAAAGGATCGCCTGTCGCACTGCACTTAAATGTGAGATTGCGCTCACCTCGCTCAATCGCGAGACCGGTAACTTCTCTGGGGTCAGGCGGCGCGCAGGAGTGGCGGTCTGGGCTTCAATAGTTGGGACGTTCGGCTCTGGCTGTCGGAGCGGTGCCCGCAATCGATCGCGAAGCTCGCCGTTGAGATCTGCCGTGCGGACCTGCATGAGCATGTGAGCGCCGTGAAGCGACCATCGCATCTGCTGTTTCTTGACCATCCACTTGCCGACGAGTGAATTCACCGCTGACTCAGCCAGTGTCGTTGCGTCGCGAAGCCCGGCTCCGTAGCGCTTGCCATAGTTGATGATCGCGCCGCGGTCGGGCGACGGAGAACTCGCTGCCTCCCTGCAAATCGATCACTCTCTCCAAGAGTTGTCCCAGGTCGCGGATCGCGCGATCGACCCGCCCATGCCAAAGACGCCACTCCACCGCTCTGATGTGCCGGTCGATGGTGGGGAGCGCTTCAGAGAGACCCGATCGGGAACGAGCCATATGATCGGCGATCTGCTGCATCGACTGGATCTTCATGGCGATGTGGAACCAGTCGATGATGTGGGCCGTCGGCTTCGGCATGGCGCGGGCAGCCGCTTCAGGATTTCGGCGCCGTCCGAAATCACCGTCACATCGCCAAAGCCGCGGTAGCCTACTTCGCGAAGGGCATGAAGGGCGCGATCCCGGATTGCCCGTTGGTCGGTGCTGCCGGTCACGAAACAGCGACCGCCGCCTTCGCCCCGCCCGCCGCGGCCGCATCGAGCTACAACGAGCTCGAAGTTGCGCGCTGGATTGGGATCGGCGCTGCGGACATGCGCCCTATCGATGCTGATGACGAACTCTTTGCGGCGATCGCCGGGAAGCTGCATTTCAAGCTGGCGTCGTTCGCCTGTTTGCCATCAGCTCGGATGTCGCTCGATCGGGGCAGATCTACCCCCACGGTGCCGAAGACGGTCCGGATCTTGGGCATCGTGTAGTCCTTGACCGGCCGAAATCTGTGGCAATCCGGGCAGACCCGACGAAAGCGGGTATACGTCTCCGCCTCGTGGTCCACAACCGCGCTCTGCAGCGCCGTCATGATCGTCTTACCGTCCTCGATCGACAGGCCAAGGTCGCCGTCAGACAGACGGTTTCAGCTCTTGTCGATGCGAACCGCCTTCCGGCAAACATCACCGAACTGTTCCTGCCCTCGATCGTGATCGTCCATTCCACCGCCATCGCCTTACCTCCGAACAAAGCGACGTTGATGGACTACGCGGGCCTAACAACCCGTATTTGACCCAGAGAAATTACCGGTCTCGATTGACTTCCTGCCCGAGCCCTTTGCGGTGTTCCAGTATTACCGATATGGTCTCCGACATCCGGTTGTCTCCGAACAACGCAAGCACATCGCGCTCGTGTCAGATTTTGGCGGCGGAACCTTTGACATTTCTGTAATCGAAACGACGAAAGCCGGCGACGTCAGCCAGTCTGGAACAAATTCGCGCCCGCTCAGCGCAAATCGGTTCAGGTCGGGGGGCTTCTACATCAACCGGCTCCTCGCTGCCGACCTCCTAATGAAGGCGGTCCACGGACCATCCGCGGCGACGTTAGGAAGTCTCTAGAAATCGCCGATAGGATAAAGACGCCTGACGATTTGGCCGAGGTTGCCGAGCGGCAGCAAGTTTTTTATCGGCACTACAGGTCGTCCTTTGCATTCTGTCGAAATTGCGAAGCTCTCCGCTTGCAATTCGATAGCAAACTGGAACCTTGCGGCGGATCTTTCTGGTTTGGCGCCATTCCCCATATCTGTGCCGGTGAACCCATATGACCCGGAATCACGGATCGGCAATATCGGGCATGCCTCGGCCGAGATGACCCGAAAGTATCAGCGGCGCCGCGACCGATTCCGCGTCAATCTCACCAAGGCGACTGGCCTGTAGGAGATTGGGAAAAAGCCCCCTCCCCTTCCCGTTTGAATCGAACAACGAGTACTTTTCCGTCAAAAAGCCCGGCATGATCTCAACGACGGAAAATAGGTCCCGTGTCGGCGCGAATCGCGGGCTGCGCGAGGAGAAACGGCTTGCCCAGAGCGTGACGCTGCAAGTCTCGAGGAGTGTCTTGGCGAGAACGCAATACCCATCGCGCTCCTGACCCTAGCCCGAATTGGCCAACAAATCGTAAACGCAGAAGCGCGCATCGCTGGAAACCAGGATCATCGACAGCCCTAACGATGTTGCGCAATGGGCAATCGATAGGTCCAATGCGATCCTGACGGATCAGGGTTCGGAACTCGCCACCGCGGCTCGCAAGGGGACCGACGCGCCCGTGCTTGCGCACCCGTCTATCGGCTGCGCGGCCGCACGGGTGGCGGCATCGTCCACATGAAGAGCTTCTAGCGCGCCGGACCCGCATCGAAGCACAGCAGCGACAGGCGCAACGACTTGAGCCTGAGGCCCGCGTCATCCGCGAGGTCAGGCCAGAGAGCGCACTGATTTCCTGGGCGCCTATCGCGACTGGTCGATTTCGTGTCGCGCGAAAACCGGTTTTTTGCGGACTGGGACCGGTCGAGTGCATCTGTCGAACAAATTATTGCCCATTGGGCTTTTGACATCCACGGAACATCGCGGCCGGCGCGAGGTCGGTTTTATTCCGCGGCCGCTCAAAATGCCCCACGAGAAGCTGCTGTTGGAAGAAGGTGCTTCGTGCACCGCCTGATGGAGGGGCCGAGGAGGTCGACGCCGAGATTGTCCTGCCCTTCGCCTAGTTCTTTCTGATGACGCATGGGCACTCCGTCGATCCGGGGGGCGGTGATGCAATCGCTGAAGGCCTGTGCCAAGGACGGGTGCGTTTGCGGGTCGGAAGCGCCATTGGCGAGGAGACGGGCGCGCAGTTCGTCGGTGAGCAGGATCATTGCGGAATTTCCTTCAAAACGGTTCGGGCTGATTGAGAGCGGCTTTTTTGAAACAGGCGGATACGAGCGGCTTGTGCGCCGAGCGCGGGCGTATCGGCGCGCCGTCAGAAGCGCAAGGCGGTCGCGCGTGGTGATGGGGCGCGCTCATGCGGCGATCTCGTCATGCGCCTCACCTTCGTCCTAGGCGTTGAGGCCAAGCAGGAAATCGGCGGCTTTCGAGGCATGGCTGGCGGCGCGGAAAATGGCGCGGTTGTCTTCGCGCAGAACGGCGAGCCATGAGCCGATGTAATCGGAATGGCGCACGGTCGGCTCGATACCGAGGCTGCTGCAGATGAAGGCTGCGGCGATCTCGGCGACCAGTTCCTCGCGCGCATAGGTCTTGGAGCCGAACGAGCCTGTCAGGTCGCGCGCGAGTCGCGTCGGGTGGCCGGTCCAGTGGCCAAGCTCGTGAAAGCAGGTCCGGTAATAGTCGATCTGGTGGAAGAAAGCCGGCTGGGGCGGCACCTGGATGATGTCGCTGGCGGGCATGTAGAAAGCGCGATCGCCACCTATACGGAAATTCGCACCACTTCTGAGGATAAGTTGCTCGGCCTGCGGAACGATCTCGCGCGCCGGCAGCGGCTCGGCGGCGGCATGGAGATGGTCCGGCAGATTGTCGCACTGCGCGACATTGAAGACGGTAAAGCGCTTCAAAAAAGGCACGGCCTGGGGTTCGTCGCCGTCGGCCTTGGCGCGTTCCATTTCGTCCTTGGGAACAAAGCGGTCTGCGTGAACGATGGTCGTGCCGCGCTCGCCCTTCCTGACGTTGCCGCCGAGGGCAAGCGCCTGCCGGAAGGTGAGCCAGTTCTGGCTGGGGAAACCGCGCTCGATCACCGCGCCCCACAGGATGAGGATGTTGATGCCGGAATAGCGCCGCTGGGTGGCCGCATTCCTGGGTAGCCCAAGGTCTGCCTTTGCCCTGCCCCATGGCTTGACCCAGGGCACGGTCCCGCGCTCCAGTTCGGCAATGATGCGGTCCGTGATCTCCTGATAGAGACTGGCGCCCGGGCGCCCGCCCTTGGCCGCGCCCGCCTTCGCGCTCGCGCAACGCTTGTTGTTTGCACGCATTCCTTCGTCCTCCGCTCGCCACTCACCGCGCCTTTCCCCGGAAGCGGGGTGGGCGGCGAGACGCGACCGGAAAGGCCCGCCGTCGGAGGCGGACCGCATCCGAAGGACCGGAACGAAGAGGAGGACCCGAAGCGAAGCGAAGGGTTGCGGGATGCCGCGGCGGGCCTAGAAGGGAGTGCCGCCCACCCCGCGCCGCCGGGAAAGGCCAACGAACAAACCGCGCCGGCCGACAGGCAGGCGACCGTCAGCAGCCGGAGGCTGCCCGCGCCAGGGGGCGAAGCCGAATGGCCGAGACCCGCCTGAGCCTGCCGAAGAAAAAGCGGGCTCGGTTCACGAGCACCCAGCGCGCGCCTTCAGGCGCGCGGGCGCCAAGGTTAGCATCGTTCGTAGCGGCGCGGCGGGCACAGCTGAGCCCGCATCGGAGGTTGATGAGGAAGGAGTATTGCTCCACCGATTTCTACGAAGGCCAGTGGTGTATCACGGCTATGACGAAGCTCACTTAATCATCTATCTGCGGCCGCTAGGCGCCTGCGCCGACGAGGCGACCGAAGAGCAAATGTCCCGGGCCGCTGACCCGTTTGTCATCTGTTCGCAGCAAGTCGTGGTGGCGCGTATCGACGGCGGCATGCTGTCGCTCATGCCCGTGCATCAAGCGGGCTAGTCGCCTGTGGCATGGCCCGCATATCCACGGCATGGATGCACTATATCCAAACAATAAAGTTTACCTATGCGACTTGATACTGCATAGCGCAGACTTGAAAGCCCATGTCCCGTGCTTTCCAGCTCACGTTTTCCTCGGTTGTTCTACAGTTGTCCCACAGCTAACCTTGACATGGATCTATTATGCGAATTTGCGGTATCAAGCTAACCCACGACGGGGCAATCGCTGTCGTCGAGGACGGCCGATTGATCTTTTGCATCGAGCAGGAGAAACTCGACAATAATCCACGATACCAATCCATTGATTGTCTTGAAACGATTGTTGCCGCCTTGGCGGAACATGGCCTGGATCCGCGCGATGTTGACCGGTTCGTCATCGATGGCTGGGACGGTGAGATCGAGTCGGAATTCCAGGTTGTCAGTGAGGGCACACCGGTCACTCTCAACGGGGCACCCTATGTGGAGCGGGACCCTAAAAGTCCCCTGACAGCTTATCACAGCTCGGGCCTCATGCTCGGCGGCGGGATATTCTCTTATGAAAGCTATCCGCATGTCCTTGGCCACGTAGCTTCCGCATACTGCACCAGCTCATTCGCCAGAGCCAAAGAACCTGCCTTTTGCCTGGTATGGGACGGCTTCATCTTCCCGCGGCTTTACTACGTGAAGCCAAGCGGAGTGCGGTTTATCGGATGCCTGTTTCCGATGATGGGTCATGCCTATGCCGCCGCGGGCCAACACTTCGGTCCTTATAGGCAGGAAGTGCGGACCGGCTGGAATCTGGATATAGCCGGCAAGCTGATGGCCTATATCGCGCTCGGAGCTGTTAACGAAAACATCGTAACTGTATTTCAGGAGCTTTACGACCAACATTTCGCCGGCGATTCGAAGCTGGCCCTTGAATACAGGAACAACAGCCGCAGCGAAGACGCGTTACTCGCGGCCGTGCATGATTTCTTCGATGTAGCCGAGTCACGGCTAGTCGCCGAGACGCCCGAGGACATACTTGCTTCGTTTCATGCCTTTCTCGAGCGTCTTCTCGTTCGCGAGATGACAATCGCGCTGCGTGGGCACTCGGTTGCCGGAACGCGAAACCTGTGCATCGCCGGCGGATGCGGGCTGAATATCAAATGGAACAGTGCACTTCGCGCGAGCGGTTTGTTCGATACAGTCTGGGTGCCTCCGTTTCCGAACGACAGCGGGTCGGCAATTGGTGCCGCTTGCTGCGCGCTAGCCGCCAACAAAGGCTTCGTCCACCTGGACTGGTCAGTCTACAGCGGGCCAAACTTGAACCATGGCCCCGTGCCGCCCGGATGGCAGGCTGCTCCATGCAGCTTAAAAGAACTTGCCAGCCTGCTCGCCGACGACAAGCCTGTCGTTTTCCTCGCAGGCCGTGCAGAGCTTGGTCCACGTGCGTTGGGAGGCAGAAGCATCCTGGCGGCCGCGACTTCGTCCCACATGAAGGACCACCTCAACAAAGTAAAACGTCGAGAGCACTTCCGGCCGGTAGCGCCAATATGCCTGGAGGATCGTGCACATGAGATATTCGAGCCTGGCACGCCGGATCCTTACATGCTGTTCGATCACCGAACACGTTCGGAGTGGAAAGAGAAAATCCCAGCAGTCATTCATCTCGACGGGACTGCACGATTGCAGACAGTTTCCAGAGAATCTGATCACCCGATTGCAGAGCTCCTGGTCGAATATGAACAACTCACTGGCATTCCGCTGCTCTGCAACACGAGTGCCAACCTTAACGGACGTGGGTTCTTTCCGGACGCAGCGGCAGCCTGTGCGTGGGGATGCGTGGACCACGTTTGGTGCAATGGGTTGCTGTTGACCAAGACAGGTTAGTCGCCGCTCCCGTCGTCAATAAGGCTGGCTGGATGTGCAGGGACGATCGCGCCTAGGCGTCCTTGCAGTGGTCAGGCTGATACCCGCATGAAGTCATGGCAGAGCATAGAGAGGCCGCAGCTCTCGCCATCGATAGGCCAGTGAGCCGAACCGCTGCGGTTGTCATTGCTTCGTCTGCACTGCTTCCGTCGCCCTCCGCTTTCGATACTTCGCGGGCATCTGAGTTGCGCCGAATGACTGAGGAACTTTGGTCCGTAGCGGTCGAAACAGGGGGTCGGCCTGCTATTCTGCTTCAGGAAGTCGGTTGACGATACACTCGCCAACCCAATAGCCGCATCGCATTTGCGGTCACGAGTACAGTCGCGCCGGTGTCGGCGAGGATGGCAGGCCATAGCCCCGTCACGCCGATCACCGTGGTGACCAGAAAGATGGCCTTGAGGCCGAGCGCGACCGTGATGTTCTGTCGGATATTGGCCATGGTTCGCCGCGAAAGGTCGACCATGTCCGCAAGGTCTCGCACGCGACCATGAAGCACTGCGGCATCCGCCGTTTCCAGCGCCACATCCGTACCACCGCCCATTGCGATGCCGATGTCAGCAGCAGCAAGCGCGGGCGCGTCGTTGATGCCGTCGCCTACCTTCACGATCGTCTTGCCCTGAGCTTGAAGCTCCTTGACCACGCGCTGCTTGTCTTCAGGCAGCATTTCCGATCTCACGGGTATGCCGAGGGCCTTGCCGACCGCCTCTGCCATGCGGCGGTTGTCACCGGTCAGCATTACGGTCTCGATGCCAGCGGCACGAAGCGCCTCCAGACCTTCCTTGGCATCCGCACGAGGTTCGTCACGTATAGCGATGATGCCCGCAAGCCGATCATCGACGAGCAGAACGGATACCGATTTCCCTTCATCGCCGAAGCCCGCAATACGACCGCGTTGATCGTGATCCAGCTTCGCCCTCTCTTCCGCCGCCGCAGCCGAACCTAGGAAGATGCTCTTTCCGCCAACTTTGCCGACTACACCTTTGCCTCCGATTGCCGCTGCCTCCGACGCAGGCGGCACAGGCACTTTGTCGGCCTTTGCCCTGTCGAGGATCGCCATTGCAAGCGGGTGGGTCGAACCAGTCTCCAAGGCGGCGGCCATGGACAGCACGTCGCGTTCGCTGCGATCAATGGGGACAACGTCCGTCACCTTGGGCTTGCCTTCTGTCAACGTCCCGGTTTTGTCGAGGGCCATTGCGGTGATCGAGCCCAGTATTTCGAGAATGCCACCGCCCTTGATGAGGAGGCCGCGTCGTGCCCCTGCCGAAAGCGCGGCGGCGATGGCCGCTGGGGTGGAGATGACCAGCGCACACGGGCAGCCGATGAGGAGAATGGCTAACCCCTTGTAGACCCATTCCTTCGGATCAGCGGCCCACAAGAGCGGCGGCATCACCGCGATCAAGGCTCCAATGACCACTACGCCCGGCGTGTAGTAGCGTGAGAACCGGACTATGAAGCGCTCCGTCGGTGCCTTGCTCTCCTGCGCCTCCTCGACAAGGCGAACAACGCGCGCGATGGTGTTGTCAGCCGCGGCCGACGTGACTTTGACCCGCAATACAGCTTCGGTGCTGATCGTACCGGCGAAGACGCTTTCCCCGGCACATTTGCGGACAGGCGTGCTTTCGCCGGTCACCGGAGCCTCATCGATCGCGCTTTCGCCCTCGACAATAGTGCCGTCCGCTGGGATGCGCTCGCCGGGCCGCACGAGGACGGTCGAGCCGACTTCAAGTTGATCGACGGCAGTCTCTTCGGTGTTGCCATCCCGCTCGACCAGAGCGGTCTTTGGAACCAGCGCCGTGAGACTTTTGATGCTCGCCCTGGCACGTCCGGCCGCGACACCCTCAAGCAATTCCCCGACCAGAAACAGGAAGACAACAGTCGCGGCCTCTTCTGTCGCCCCGATGATCACGGCGCCGACCGCAGCAATGGTCATGAGCAGTTCTATGGTGAATACCGAACCATTCAGTGCCGCCATCAAGGCCCGCCGGGCGATTGGTACAAGCCCGACGAGCATCGCAGCGATGAATGCCCACGCTTCGACCTGAGGCAGTGCCCTACCGATCCCGTAGGCGCCGACGAGCGCAACGCCACTGGCAATCGTCAGCAGTCCCTTTCTGGATCTCCACCAAGGACCGTCGACTTCCGCCCCGTGGTCGCTAAGCGAGCCTTCAGCATGTTCAGGGCGATCATTGATCTCGCTGTCGGTCGCACTGCGTGTGGCCAGCGTGATACCGTACCCCAACCCTCGGACTGACCTCTCCAGAGCTGGAAGGTCACTGTCGTTGCGGTGTTGCACGGTCATCGTACCGGCCGCCACTGAGACGTTGACATCATCAACCCCGTCAATGCGACGCGCAGCTGTCTCGATCTTGGACGCGCAGGACGCACAGTCCATGCCGGTCAGGCGATAGCGGGTCTGAGCTTCGGTCACTGGAAACCTCACGGGTTTGCAAAAGGTGAGCCTGCTCCTACATCCTCTAGCTGTGATATCGTACATGCTGGAGTGGGCGTCGACCCGTTTGGCGCGACAGGACAACCGCCACGCCGGCTAACGTTGACAGATCAGCCAATCACCGCTGATCTCCCATGAAGCACTGCTGACGTCTTCACTGACAAAATTGCCGGAGCAAGTTGCGTGCCGATTACCGTACCGTTTGCATCGCACCAATTGCCCCCGTACCGGCAGACCGGCCGTGGCGATCTTTTGGTCGCGCTTGCGACATTCTTGTCCGCCTTCGAACACAACAACGTTTTCGGGTCGGAAAGTACAGAGGGAGCAAATCAAGGAACTCCGATCTTGCAAACGCCGTGACGCCCAGCCGGACTCGATCCTCACCGCGTGCAGACCGGCGCGCGCCGTGCTGAAGAGCTGGGAGGTGTCAGAGACCTTCGACAGGGGAGCGGCAACAGCGCAATTGTAGAGGTGCGACGGCCGCGTCTTCGCAGATCGCCGGTCTGCACAAGAATTCCAGCATAGAGACAAAGCCTTGCGTGGTCGATGCAGTGACTGCCGGCGTGCCGCAATGCATAGGCTCGGCCCGTCGGGAACGGTTTTCGTCTTTCCGAGCCGGTGCGCAAGTGCTGATTACCCCGACAATACACCTTTGCTCGGTGCGGGTGACGAAGCGATTGTGCGGCGCGCTTGGTCTCGGCCAAGCACGGGCGGCCCTGCTCAAGCCAACAGGGCTTCGCCGGAAGATAGTCCGATTCGCTGCCTTCAAGCGAAACGGCATGGCGCTTGCTGTCGTTCGTCAGAGCCCATCAGAGCACGTCGAGCACAGAACCATGCCAAAAACGCGAAGCTCCCTAAAAGCGCCCAAGGAGAACGCGCACATTTGCGCCGAACGTTCCCTCCAGACCTCCGTGCTCGGTAGCTGCTTTGCGCATCGCTGGTTCGAGACTGACGGACCAACGCGTGGCGCTCGCCCAATTGTCGTTTACCCGCCTTCGGCGGCAGGACGCCTTTTTGGAACACGGCGTCGACCACCTGCGGCCTGCAGTTTCAGGACTGTCGCGGATGCGGTCAACGTGCACCAGTCGACGGTAAGCCGGGTGACGTCGAACAAATACATGCTGACCCCGCGGGGCGTGTTCGAACTGAGGTATTTTTCACCGTCGCGATCGCCTCCTCCCAAGGTGGCGACGCGCACTCAAATCAAGGCGATGGTTGCCGTGGAATCGCCCGACGAAGTGCTTTCCGATCACGACATCGCCACCCGGCCAAGGAAACGGGATCGACATTGCTTGTCGCACCGTTGCGAAACATCGTGAGGCGCTGATCATCCCCTCCGCGCAACGCCGCAGGGAAAGGGCCTTCTGGCGCTAATCCGGGTCAGCGCAGCGATCCCCCGATATTGCAGCACATCCAAACTGGAGACGGTGTTCATGACCGAATCCGCGCCAGGCTTCATGGACGGAGGTCTGCATGACCCAGTACAGCCAGATCAACGGTCTGGTCCCGCATGGGGTGCGGTCATTTCGCTTGCCTTAGGCACCTTCGGGCTTGTGACGGCAGAGTTTATGCCTGCCAGCGTGCTGACGCCGCTCGCGCATGATCTCGGTATCAGCAAGGGTGCAGCTGGACAGGCGCTGACAGCAACCGCCATCGTCGGGGCGATCTCGGCGCCGACGATGGCCATCATCACAAATCGCCTGGACCGCAGGATCGTCATATGGGCGATGACGCTGCTGCTGATCCTGTCGAACGTTCTCTCGGCCGTCGCGGGGTCGCTGCCGGTTCTCCTGACCGCCCGCGTCGTGCTCGGAATAGCGCTCGGAGGCTTCTGGTCGATTTCGGCAGCGTTGGCGATGCGGCTCGTTCCAAGTCACCTCCTGCAGCGCGCCATGTCGATCATCCTCACCGGCGTTACGGTCGCTACCGTTTGCGCGGCTCCAGTCGGCGCCTATGTCGGCGACATCTGGGGATGGCGAACCGCCTTCATGATCGCTGCAGTCGTCGGCGCCGTTACACTGCTGGTTCAACTCATGACCCTTCCGAGGCTGCCTCCCATTGGAGTGGCCAGCTTGCGCAGTCTGCTGGATGTGGCCAAGAATCCGACGATCAAAGTCTCGATTCTGGTCGTCCTGCTGGTCGCTTCCGGGCACTTCGCCGGCTTCACCTATATCCGCGCGCTCCTCGAGAATGTTACCGCGCTCAATATCAAGACGATCTCGCTCGTGTTGCTCGCCTTTGGCATCGGCGGCTTCTTCGGCAATTTGGCCGGCGGATTTCTGGCCGAGCACAGCCTCAAGGCAGTGGCGGCTCTGCCGCCTCTGCTCATAGCGATGGCCGCTGTCTCGCTGCTGACGTTGGGAGCATCGGCCTGGGTCACGACGATTGCGGTAACCGTATGGGGCTTTGCCTTCGGCGCGGTGCCGGTGGGACTGCAGACATGGATGGTTCTGCGCGCCGCTCCCGAGCAGGCCGAAAACGCCGGTGGGCTGATGGCCGCAACGTTCCAAGTGGCCATCGCCGCCGGCGCGATTTTCGGCGGACTGCTGGTGGACAATGCCGGCGTCGCCAGTGCCTTTGCCTACAGCGCCGTTGCCTCGTTCCTCGGTGCCCTGACAGTGTTCTGGCTCGGCCCGAAGCGCGAACCCTAGGCCGCCCTGACAAAGGCCCCTCAGTGCGCCGGGAAAGATGCAATCGCATCAGCCGCGGGGTGCGGTCCTGCGCACGATTTTTGGCGGTTGCAGGCCTCGTCTCCGCGCGATCGGACGCTGTTGTCCGAGTTGTGTGTGTAAAGTCGCACAGCCTGAGGTGCCGGCTGCCAGCGTCGCGAAATGCGTGCCACGCCGTCACGCAAAATCATCCAATTTGAGTCAGACCTAATTTTGCGCCGGTTCGCACCGGTACAAGGCGCTGAGTAAATCCAGCCCAGGAGCGCCCGCGACTTCACATGCGGGATGCCTCCTGCAACATTATCTGCCGCATCCAGATGCTTGCCGGATCACTGTTGTGAAGGGTGGGCCATTGGACGCCCTCGGTGAACGTGGGAAGCGGCCGCGGAAGTTCGATGATCCGCAGGGGGAAGGTTTTTTCGAAATGCTGAACCAGCCGGAAGGGCATGGTCGCTATACGAGTCGTGCCTGAGACCATCGGCGGGATCATGCTAAAGGCCTGCACGACGATCTCGACACGTCTCTTGAGACCATGCTCAAGCAAAAACTGTGCCTCGATGGATGGCATCTGCGCACCGCCGACCCTGAACGCAATGTGCTTCATCGACACGTATCTCTCGAATGTCAGCTTCCCCGGCAGCTGCTTGTTCGTGGGGCAGCCTACGCACACGAATGTCTCGTCGAACAGCGCCGCTCTTGGATGCCCGCTCGACATGAACAATTCCGGAAGAATCAGAAAATCGACGTCACCGCGCCGGAGGAGCTCATCGGAATCGGCGTCGAGCGGCAGCAATTCGAAGCTGACGGCGGGTGCTTCGCGTGCAACACGCTCCACGACCTTTTCGAAAAACACAAGTGTGACGAAATCGGAAACCATGATCCGGAAGCGGCGATCGGATTGAGCCGGGTTAAACGGATCCCAGGAAATAATCGAGCACTGGATGTGCAGGAGTGCACCGCGGACTGCGGGGGCGAGTGTTTCCGCACGCTGTGTTAGAACACGTTCGCGGCCGCTCATCGTAAACAGTTCGTCATTGAAATAATGGCGCAGCCGGCCGACCGCCGCGCTCATGGCCGGCTGACTTAAGTTGATGCTGCTTGCCGCCGCCGTGAGGTTGCGCTCGGTCAGCAGTGCATCGAGCACGACGAGAAGGTTCAGATCAAGGCCTTTGAAACGCATGCCTCATCTGTCCGTAACGTGGTTGCTTGTCATCGCGAGCATTGTGGGCGATTGAGAACTGAGCGGACTTGGGCGTGGCGGCGCTCCCACAACGATCCGCGACACATATCCAAGGTCGCGCGCAATCTTGCGAATTGCCAGCGCTGTGACGACAATCGCCACTCCAAGAACACTTGCGAACGCGATTCTGGTCGTGAGATTCCAGGCTTCTCCAAACTGTATAAAATCCGTGAGGCGAAACACGGCACCCTGAACCAGATAAAACAGCAGCGTGCTCTGACCAAGCTCCACCGCGACAAAGTGAGCTATTCTAGTTGAATGGATAATTCTCCAACATTGGAACATAAGCTTCATCGCTACTACAGAAGCTGCCGCCGAGCCAGTGAACATCAGAAAGACCTGTTCAGCCGACTGTCCATCATGAATTAAAACAAGATTGTTGTAGGCATAAGTCTCCTTTCCCCACAAAATAAAGCATATGAAAGCTATTACCGACAGTAAGACTGTAAAAATCGATTTGTGTGCCCAAATGATACTTTTCTGCCATCCGATCGGCTGGGCAACCAAGAACCCCAGACAATAAAACGGGTAAGTGTATCTTAATGACGGGGTGATTGATAATGTGACGGGCGCGAATGCGACCGCAATTGCAGATGCGGTTATAATCCACATCGATACGCGATTGGAAATTGTAAAAAGTCTAACTAGAATGAACGAAAGAAACGCCGCCCATATGAACCAGTATGTTCCGATGAATTCCTTCGAAAAGTCAAGCAGCCCATCAGTTAAGCTTGTCGTATGAGGGATCATGGCGGACTTCAATGTCCAAATTAACGCACACCAAAAAAGCATTGGCAGTAGTAACTGCCTTGCCCGATCACCGACAGCTTGAGTGAACGGTTTTCGCAAAATTGCCCCAGAAGAAAGATATCCGCTTATTGCCATAAAGAGAGGCATGTGAAATATGTAGATCGACTTGTAATACGGCGATAGCCAGAAGGCGCCAGTGCCTCGATATATAACATACTGCAATAGGTGCCCAATTATAACTAAGGTAATTAGTATACCTTTGGCGAAATCAAGGCTTAGGTCCCGGTTATTTGTCCCTGCTGGGCGCGAGCCGCGTCCCTTTGCTCCGACTGTTATGTGATCAGGCATCAGACTCCAGCCTATTTGTTGCCGTTGCTACTTGCCGTTTCCGGGCATGGCCAACGCGGCAGTTTTTTCGGTGCAAAGGATCGAAATTTACGCGGATCGCGTGGTATCGAGGGCCGACTGGCTGCAACCGAGCGGACAAAAATCCCAGTGCCTGATCGAAAACCTCGAGGCAGTGGCTGTCGCGATCATGTGTGGCGGCGCTTACGCCCGGCACTATGGTCGCCAGGCCGTCTCTGCAGAACCTCTCAAGACGGTTCCGCAGCGCGTACCGAACCGCGCCAAAAGCGAATGGAATGCCAAGCTGCTGCTGCACCGGACGCATGACGTGGATAGAATGGCTCATTCCGAGTCTCTCAAGATCCGGATGCACCCTGTACAATCCGAGTTCGCCTACGAAGAAATCAACCTCGCCAACCGTGATGAACGGCGCGGCAGGTCCAAGTGAGCCGCTACGCCGTGCACATAGAGCCGATTGCGCGAACCTCCGGCCTTGCACCGGCCCAGCTTCGACCGCCTGAAAGCCCCTGTCGGCCCATAGGCCTTTCGGAAGAAGGCGGAGAGTTCGACTTGATCGGCTACCTGCAAGTCATTTCCCAGCACACGCTACAGAAGCAGTGGCGTGATCGGGTGCATGTCAGCTCCGGTCACCTATGCAGCGCCCTGGAAGTTTGGTAAAATCGATTGTTTAGATCGCGAGCATCCACGCTATGGATAAGTGAAAGCCATGCGCTTCAAAGGCCTTGATCTGAACCTTCTCGTCGTGCTCGACGCACTGCTGACCCAGCGCAACCTCTCGGCGGCCGCAAACAGCATCAACCTAAGTCAGCCGGCCATGAGCGCGGCGGTCGGCCGGCTGCGCCATTATTTCAACGATGAACTGTTTACGATGAGCGGCCGCGAACGTGTTCTAACAGCGCGTGCGGAAACACTCGCCCCGGCAGTTCGCGGTGCACTCCTGAAAATCCAGTGCTCGATTATTTCCTGGGAGCCGTTTAACCCAGCTCAATCCGATCGCCGCTTCAGGATCGTTGTTTCCGATTTCGTCACACTCGTGTTTTTCGAAAAGGTCGTGGAGCGTGTTGCACGCGAAGCACCCGCCGTCAGCTTCGAATTGCTGCCTCTCGACGACGACCCCGATGAGCTTCTCCGGCGCGGCGACGTCGATTTTCTGATTTGTGCGGAATTTTTCATGTCGAGCGCGCATCCAAGAGCGGCGCTGTTCGACGACACATTCGTATGCGTAGGCTGCCCCACGAACAAGCAGCTGCCGGGGAAGCTGACATTCGAGAGATACATGTCGATGAGGCACGTTGCGGTCAAGTTCGGGCGACTGCTGAAGCCCTCCATCGAGGAACAGTTTTTGCTTGAGCATGGTCTAAGGAGACGTGTCGAGATCGTCGTGCAGGCTGTTAGCATGATCCCGCCGATGGTCTCAGGCACGGCTCGTATAGCGACCATGCCCTTCCGGCTGGTTAAATATTTCGAAAAAACCTTGCCCCTGCGGATCGTCGAACTTCCGCTGCCGCTTCCCGCATTCACCGAGGCCGTCCAATGGCCCGCCCTTCACAACAGTGATCCGGCAAGCATCTGGATGCGAGAGGTATTGTTACAGGAGGCGTCTCGAATGACTTCTCCGCGGGACGCCAAAAGGCGTGTCAGCCACCCCTAATTTACTCCCGCGTCTCACGCCGCCATTCGCGTCAATAGCCCTTGCCGGATTAGATCGATGCTCGCGGCATGTGCGCCTGCGAAATCGACCAGCGGGTGGGCTGCGTCGACAAACGGCGCGAATGAGAATGGGCCTGCATAACCGCCATCAAGCAGCGCCCGGATCTGGCTGCCATTGTCGGAACCGACTAGGACGCGATCCGGGTAAATCCAGTGGATTGGATCGTTCACTCTTGAAATGTGCACGAGACCGGTCAGGTCGCAGGAGAAGAACGTCTCCCCGGCCAGCGTGTGGTGAAACGTGTCGTGCACGAGGCGGAAGACCGACTGGCCATCAATAGCGGCAATGGCCTTAGCCGTTTCGTTCTTCGATCGAAGCGAACAGGTCTGGAAGCCCAGCGGCTCGATGAGACCGATCAGGCCGCGCGACTGGAGGATCGGCTTGAGCGCCTTCAAGGCGACGCGGAGATCGCCCCGGCGCTCGCCATTGGCGGGCCAGGAGCCGTCGTTGACCGGCATCAGCATGAGCGTCTTGGCTCCGCAGGCCGCCGCATAATCGGCGAGCCTGCTCGCCTCGGCCTTGCGGCCGGGTGTCCACTCATTGAAGCGCTGCAAGGCATTGATGGAAATAATCCCAACGCCTGCTTCGGCGGCGGCAGACCGGACGTCCGCCGCCGGCATGCCGCGTGCAATAGCATTGCTGCGCTGTTGGCTGCGGATCTGGACATCGGTCAGGCCCTGGTCACGGGCAAAAGCGAAAAGTGCCCTGACGTCAAGTCCGGGCGTCGCCATGTGGTCGAGTGCAAAGCGGGGCGCTGCTTGGCGCATGGCTTGGCTTTCCTTCTATGAAACGGCCGTCATTCTCGGTTGACTGGCTTCTACCGTGCGTTGATTGGCGAGGGCCCGAAGTGATGGGCATGAGGAAGGCGAGGCATTCGAACTCACGTTTCTCTCACTGTGGTGCCACGCCTCCTGAGACATCGCCTGAATAGGTGCAATGACCGAAGCTGGCTCGCAGCCATCCATCTGCTTCCGGCAAACTAACTCGCCAACCCGGAGAGATGCCCAAACCGATCGGATTCAAAGTTCAGGCAGCAGGGTGCTTCGCCAAAGCGAGGCCGACGCCCAGCGCGATCATCGCACCGCCCGACGCCTCCCTCAGGCGGCGGATCAACCCGGGACGCGCTGCCGCGCCCTCTTGAATGCCGCTGGCCACGAAGGCAACCACGATGTCGGCAAGCGTGTTGAGCGCAATCGACACGGAGCCAAGCACCACGAATTGCAGAGCTACGAGCCCTGCGCTCGGGTTCACGAACTGCGGAAGGAAGGCTAGAAAAAAGGCTGCCGTCTTCGGGTTGAGAGCCTCGACCAGCACCCCTTCACGAAACGCCTGCCGGGGTCCGACTGGACCCACCGGGGCGTCGTCATCGCCGCCAGTCGCTCCCTTGCGGCGGGCGGCTTGAAAGGTGCGAAAGCCGAGCCAGACGAGGTAGACCGCGCCGAACAGCTTTAATGCGGAGAACAGTTCCGAGCTCTCGAGCACGATCGCGGAGACACCTAAGCTTGCGGCGAGGACGTGGATCATGCCGCCCAGCCCCGTGCCGAAGCTGGAAGCGATACCTTCCGGACGACCGCCGGCGAGCGTGCGCGCGGCGACGTAGAAGATGCCCGGACCGGGCGTGACGGCGAGCACGGAGGCCGCGGCGAGGTACAGGGCGAATGGGGTCAGTTCCGGCACCATGGTCGATTTCCGACAAAGTTCATGATTATTTTGGGATGAGAGCGGCGATCTCGCGGTCAGATGCCCGCTCGCTCGCCGCGAGGCCCGCGGCCACGCCGGCGCGGTCGGCCGCGTTCCGGTTCTGGCTCATTTTGCGCTTGCCCTCCAGCCTCCTGACAGGCATGCGCAGGCCGATGATTCCGCGGAGTTGCGCCTGTACAAAATCCGGTGGCGCGTCCGACACTGCCCAAGGCGAGGCGCGTTCGCCCTCGTGGCGGTCGGTGAGACGATTCACGACGTCCAGCAGCCTTCCCGCATGCTCGAAGAACTCGACCGGACCATAGGCGTGGACGGCGATGTAATTCCAGGTCGGGACGACCTTCCCGGTTTCCCGCTTGGTCGCATACCATGCCGGCGTCACGTAAGCGTCCGGCCCCATGAAGATGGCCAAGCCGTCGCCCAGGGGTGGAACACGGCACTGGGGATTGGCCTTCGCCAGGTGCCCGTAGATCACGCCGTGCTCGCCCTCGCTCTCGTCAAGGAAGAGGGGCAGTGACGTTGCGAGCGGCCCTTCCGCCGTGACTGTAACGAAGTTCGCCAGCAGCGCCGCGCGGATGGTCGCGCGCAGGGACTCCTTGTCGTCGTCGCGGAAAGCGGGAGGGATGTACATCGCGAAACTCCTTGCGTTACCAGTCAGGTACCGGCAATCTGGCCTACTGGAAACAGCCAGTCAGAAGCTATCGACGTGGTCCAGTTGGTGAAAACTGGCATCGCGCCCCCGATCATCGCGAGATCAAGGAGCAGATCCACAGCGGGGTGTGCGAGTCGAGGGACGCCTTCCGCTCCTTCGCAGCCGAGCGGTGGGGCGTATCCCGCATAACGGCAACGGCGGCTAGTTTGCCAATCCTTGTGGACGGCCTCCGGCAAACCCAATGAATTGATCTAACGCAAGTGAACGATAATAAAACAATCGTCGAAGAGGGAGCCTACGGGGGATGCCAGGCAATGCCGAGAGCATGCGCGGGTCCTCATTGTAGCAGGTGATAACAAGGTCTACGCTCAGCCAAACGGCCGGAGCCGACCAGTTCGTCCGATGTCGACGAAATGCTTGTCCGCAGGGCGTAAACGGCTTGTAAGCCTTTCATAAGCGAGACCACAAGGTGCTGGCTGGGAAAGCAGGTACATAGGATCTCGCATTTCAGTGATGTTCTGGAAGCGAGCAAATTTCATATCCGCAGGCATCTAATGCCGGAATCAGATTGGACAGCGCCAAGACGGTCTGGTTGCGCAGACTGGCTTGACTGCGGCGTCTCGACTCGTCGGGAGGGCAACCATCGTGCAAGAGCACGATGGCGCCTGGCCGCACCGAGGCGAGAACTGCATCGACGATCGCGTTGGTGCCGGGGCGCGACCAGTCTTTTGGGTCTATCGACCAATGAAGGGCCGCCAGCCCGGCGATCTCTGACGCAGTGAACACTTCTTCGCTCCAGGCGCCGTACGGTGCGCGAATGTAGCGGATCGAGGCCTGCGGGCATGCTCCCATGATGGCATGGTTCGCCTCAAATACCTCACGTTGCACTTCGCCCAAGCTGCATTTGGACAGATCCGGATGAGACATCGTGTGGTTGCCTACCTCATGCCCTTCTGCGATCATTCGCTGGATGAGATCCGGGTGCTCTGCGGCGTAGGCGCCAATGACGAAGAAAGTCGCTGGCACCCGATTTTGCGCCAGCACATCGAGTATCTGTGGTGTGAAAAATGGATCGGGACCGTCGTCAAACGTCAGATAAACGCTGCGACGGCCGGTGCCGTCAGCGCATTCACTCCGCACCTCGCATCTGTCATCAAGATGTTTCATAACCCCGGACCCTTCCGGTCAATTGGTGTACCGGTCGGCCATTCGCTCATCGACCGCGCAATCGGCATAACGCCGGATCGACTCACTTAATATTCGGCCCAGACCAGGAGGCACACACCAGAAAAATGCTCCTCGGAGCCAACGCATACATCGACAATCCCCTTAGGGCTGCATCCTTGAATTTTTCCTATGCGACGTCCTGTCCGATCGGCAAAATCGATTGTTTCGATGATAAGCATCCACGTTGCGGATGATGAGACAAAGGCCTTGATCTGAACCTCCTCGCACCGACCGAACGCAGTCTCACGGGGCGGCAACCAGCATCAATCTTAGTCAGCCGGCCATGAGCGCGGCCGTGGCCCGGCTGCGCAACTATTTCGACGATGAACTGTTTACGATGAGCACCCGCGAACGTGTCCTAACCTCGCGTGCGGAAACCATAAGCGTCTCAGAGTTGAGCGACGACGTCCCGCAGCATCTCGACGCCTTTTTCGATCTGCCGGATGCTCAAGCCGGAATAGCCCATGACAAGCCCGACGCGATCGGCCCCGCCTGCTCCCGACTGCCCATGATAAAGCGGCGAAATGGGGTGCACACCCAGACCCGCGTATTGCGCGGCTTCGACAAACGCCGTTTCACGCGATCGCGGCAGGTCGTTGAACCATATGACGACGTGCAGTCCAGCCTCTGCCCCCTGGACGGCGATCCGATCTAGAAAACTCCGTTTCAGGGTGGTCAGCAATACCTGCCGGCGCTCGCCGTTAAGGCGGCGCACGCGGCGCACATGGCTTTCATAGCCGCCGCTCTCGATCAGAGAGGCCAATGACTCCTGCTCCGCCACCGGAGAATGCCGGTCGGCAAACTGCTTGGCGGTTTCGAAAACCTGCTGCAATCCCGCCGGGACGACGAGATAGCCGATGCGCAGCATCGGCGAGAGCGTCTTGGAGATGGTGCCGAGGTAGATGACGGCCCCATGATCCTCGAGGCTGTGCAGCGGGGGAACGGGACTGATATCGTAGCGATATTCGCTGTCGTAGTCGTCCTCGATGACATAGGCGCCCTGGTCCCGCGCCCATTCCAGAAGCTGATTCCGCCGCGCGATCGGCATGACGCCGCCGAGCGGAAACTGATGCGAGGGCGTCGCATAGGCCAGCCGAGCCGCGACCCCCGCCAGTTGCTCCGTCTGCATGCCGTCCTCGTCAACCTCGACGGGAACGGGCGTGGCACCTGTACCGGCAAAGACCTGGCGCGCCATCCTGTAGCAGGGGTCCTCGATGACGAAGCTGTCCCCTGGGTCGAGCAGCAGGCGCGCGCAGAGATCGAGGCCCTGCTGCGAACCATTGACGATGACGATCTGCTCGGGTTCGCAGCGCACAGTACGGGCGCGCCAGAGATAGCCCTGAAGCGCCTGGCGCAGCCGGCGCGAACCGCACGGATCGTCATAGGCGAGCCGTGCCGGCCGCTGCGCCATCGCCGCGTTCATCGCGCGTTTCCAAACCGACGCGGGGAAATCTGAGGACGCCAGGACGCCATATCGGAAATCGACCTTCAGCGTGTTCGGCAGGTAATCCGGCCAGCGGGGAGTGCCACGCAGCCGTTCGCCATAGTTTGACAAGTGACCCGGGCCGGCCCGTTTTGGGGGATTGGCGGTTAGCTCAGGTCCGAGCAGTGAGGATGCGACACGATGGCGCGCGCCTTGACGGACGTCGATGAAACCCTCCGCGGCCAGCTGCTCGTAGGCGACGGTGACGGTCGTTCGCGAGACTCCCAGTTCCTCGGCGAGCCCACGGGAGGACGGCAGTTGGCTGCCGGTGTCGTAGATGCCTCTGAGTATCTGCTCGCGAAGCGCTTCGTAGATCTGGCGCGCACCCATGCCGTACGAGCGGGTTGAGCCACCGGGACCTGGAGAATGGACCATTTCTTTTCCTGCCAACTGAACCAGTTTGCAGCTACTCTTCCCGAAAGCCAAGAGCACGTCCGAAGTAGATGCCCACCGATCCACGACTGGCACAGTTTGCGAAAGGCCAATTCGGCTACCCGCGCGATCCATCATTGCTACGGTCCGGCTGGTTTTTCCAGTGCCGTTAAACTATCCGTCTTCCTGAACTAGACCTCCGGATTCGAAAGCGCTGCGGCGAATGAGGCCGCCGCCGCTTTGGGCGGCCGGCTCTACGCGCGCGCAATCCGGCGACCGAGATCTTGAAAATGCGGCTGGCCAATCTGGAAGGAGTCGAAGCCGGACTGGAAGGACAGCCCATCTTGTTATGGACCGCTCCAGGCGGAGTCTATGACTCGGTTGGCGTAATCTCACTTACCCCGACAGGTCCCGAACTGCGGTCCGTTTTGATGCTGGAGCCTCACAAGGATTATACGTACACTTTAATGAATGCCTATTCAGGATTGGCGTCACGATGACCGTCGACCCCATTCAGCCTTCAAATGATCTCCGTTGAACGGTTTCACCGCAACGGAGGAATATATTCCTGACGTAGTCGCGCTGCCAAACCCGCCCAAGGCTCGCGCCGAAGGCGGGTTGTTTTTGTTTCAGCCGAACTTGCGCGCAGGCGGTTCGCTAACGATCTCGCTGTGCAGATCGCGAAGCGCCTTGACCATCTCGACAGGCCTCGAGTTGATCAGCAGTAGATAGGCGCGCATGGCCTGTACGGGCCGCGAACGGCCCTGTTCCCACTGCTTCAATTGATCGAAGCCGAAGGCGAACGTGGACGCGAAGTCCTTCTGCGAAAGGCCAGTCTTCGTACGGATTGCTTTGACGTCGATCTCGGCGGGCACATGAAGCTTATAGGGCTCGGCCTCGCCGCGTGCGACGGCAAGCGCTTCCTGCAGGCCCTCCGCGATCTGATCGAATACCTTCTTGCTCATGCTCTTTCTCCACCTGCGGCTAGCGGCTGGACGCGCCGCGCATATTCTTCCACAATGGCCCCCGTCATCTTCCTAAGTGCATTACGTTCCGCCTTGGAAAGATTGACCTTTTGGCTCTTCCCAAACACGGTGTTAAGGAACACCGGAAGGTCCGAACCTGTGTAGAATGTGATCGTGCGAACGCCTCCGCTCTTACCTTTGTTATTGCCACGAATCGAAACGGACCTTCCGGCAACCACCCGTTCCGACGATTTCCTCGCCGTCATCCGGATTGGCCGCAATATGGTCGACGAAGTCCTCAATGTCCTCATCGGACATCCCGGCTGCCTGCGCCGCCCTACGGAAAGCTGTCAGTTCTGAGACCGTGTGGATGCCGTGCATAAGTATGTAAACTACGCACCTTGTCAACTGGTAAACAGGCTAGTGGGTTCCGTCTAGTCCCCCATGGGCAGAGAAATTACCGCAGTTACTGGCGCGATCGGGCCCGGCACTTGGATCGCTGAGCTCCCATGATCGATGTACCCCAGCAGGTTTGCCATAGCTTGATCGGCGTTAGCCCTGGCCGCTGCAGTGGCCGCCACCACCGCGGCGACGTAGGCTTCGAGCTGCGGATCCGGAAGAGAGGTCATGCATCCCTCGCGGCAACCGGAACGAAACCGGTTAGTGACGGTTTTCTAATGGAAGGGACCGCAAAGGCAAAGGATGCGGCACAATGGTCGAGCTTGTAGTTTTGGAACAGGCGGTCGCGAGGCAACGAGTGAAGCGAGCGGAACTCTCTCTCAAGCAGGCGAAGACGATGCTCACCGACAACATCGGGCTCGCCGTCAGTCGTGCCCTTTGCAGCCGCATACGGGCCGAGCAGGCGAGTGCGAAAGCAGCCAGAAGGCGGCTGCTGAAGATAGCGCTGCCAAGCGCGCATTGAGGATTCTGGACCATGACGTTGTTCGAACCACTCAACTCGGATGGCCAGAAGCGCAGCGCTATCTACCACGCCGCGCGGCTGAAGATGTTGCACAACGGGCTGCTCAAGCGAATGGAGCAGACCCACCGTTCTGCTGAAACGGTCGAGGAAGCGGCGGAACTATTCGCCGAGGCTGTTCGCCCTGCCGGAAGCACTCAGACGCTCGGCATGTGAGAGCCAAGCCGCCACATCGGGCTTTTGCAGTAGCAGACCAATGGACGTCCCGGCCATCCGGATATCGCCGCCACCATTCGCGCTAGGCCCGTCGTGCGCGGCTTACCCTTGGCGATGCCGACAGTCTGATCAATCACTCGGCCGGCCTGACCCGCTCCGCCAGATACCCGAGTTTGCGCCGCCTTATCGCCTTGCTTTATGGCGCCAGGGATCGCTTTGACCCAAACTGGTCGCTTCAGAGCCTCACCGACCAAATCCCTTCCTCTGGATCTCTCGATGTCAACGCTTTTATCCTCGACATCCAATGCGGCTGCAGACGTCCAACAGCTCGCCTTGGCCGCGCCCTCATCCGCTGAGCTCGACACGGGGCGATGACGCGCTCGACGCGGCTCCAACTGCCGGCTCCGTCAACGAATTTGACCTTCGGACTCGCCCTTCGCCGACGCTTCGAAGCGCGCCATCGTGCTGGGCTTCAGATTCGCGACATGCCTTGCGCAACGTCGCGGTGAGAGCCAGGCCGAGGATGAAGTCGATATAGTTGTCGCGGCACCAGTCGATGACCTGCGGCTGCAATAAATGACTGTCGGGCTGGATCAGGATCCGGGTGTTCGGCCAATTGCTCCGGATCCCACCAGGCGGCGTGTCATATGAAGGTGCTTGGACACACCGGTGTTTCGGCAGCTGTTATCGGTCGTCCAGGCTTTGGCATCAGTTTTGGTGGACGCGAGCAGCTTGCGAGGGATGCATCCGAACGTGGCGCTGCTCCCACAATAGTCGCAGCTCTCCTGTGAGAGCCTCGCGCAGGCCCTGATCCGGCGTAATTGTGTCGAGGAGATCCGCGAGCACGGCTTCGCCTTCGATCCGCGTCAGCAGATCGAACAAGCGATGTGAAATACGCGCACAGTCACGGTGATCCGTTCGGATTTCGCAGACGGTCTCGTGGCGATCCTGCGCCGTATATGCGCGGACTTTATGCAGGGATACATAAGGCGGCAATGAAACCGCGAGCGCAGTCCAATCCTGCAGCTTTGCGGCCCGTTTTTTGACGAGGTACGGCCCGACCACAAGTCCATCCAGCTCTGTTGTCAGAAACGTGGCAATCGAGTCTGCAACTGAATCTACGATCGGCTCTGCATTGTTGTTAAAGGACGTATTGAGCAGAATTGGGATGCCTGTCCGCTGCTTGAAGGCATTGATGACGTCCCAGTAGGCCGGACTGGCCTTGCGCGATACTGTTTGCAGCCGAGCCGTACCGTCGACATGCGTGATGGCGCCGAGCAAATCACGCTTGGAATCGCGCACACGAACTACGAAATTCATGAAGGGAAATTCGCACGCACTGCCCGGGAGGTCGAAAAATTCGCGCGCATCCTCCTCCAACACTGACGGGGCGAACGGGCGATATCCTTCCCGCTTCTTGACCATAGCGTTGATCCGGTCCTTGTTTGAAGCGGGCCTGGGGTCGGCAAGAATGCTGCGATTTCCGAGCGCTCGCGGCCCGAACTCCGAACGACCTTGCACCCAGCCGATCACGGCGCCACCGACCATCCATTCGGCTGCCCTATCCGCCACCTCCTCAGTGCGTTCAAACTCCAGGTGCCCCGCCCATGCCTTTAGTTCCTCTTCGACAGCGTCATCGCTCGCGAGTTCCGGCCCCCAATAGACCTCCTGCAATCGCGTACGCGGCGCTGGGCGGCCCAGCTCATTAGACACGATTAGCGCGGCGCCTAATGCGCATCCAGCGTCATGCGATGCGGGCTGCACGAAGATGTCTTCGAAAAGTCCTGAATAGAGCAGCTTGCCGTTCATGGAGCAATTGTGCGCAACTCCGCCGGCCAGGCACAACCGCGTCATCCCGGTGGCCTCACGATAATGACGAAGAATGTGAAACACGATGCGTTCGAGCGCTTCCTGTAACGACGCACTCACATCCATATGCTGCTGAGTAAATGGCATTCCCTTTTTCCGAACCTGAATGCTGCGGAGCAAAGTCGGACCGATGCGGTCCAGGTGAACGCGATACTCGCCGTTTGCAGAGAGTTCATAGAATTGCTCGAAAAGCTCGCGATAGGGAACGGGATCGCCGTAGGGGGCAAGCCCCATTACCTTATATTCATCGAACAAGCCGTAGCCGAGATACCGGATCGTCTCGAGATAAAATTGCCCGAGAGAATTGTTCTCTGGGAAAGTCGCAAGTTGCGTAATTTCAGTACCAGATCCAACCGCCACAAGGCCCGACAGGAAATCACCAGAGCCATCAATCGCGAAAATCAGACTTTGCTCGAAGCCCGACATTGCAAAAGCACTCACGGCGTGCGCCTGATGATGACTTACGAATGAGATACGCGAAGCATCGAGCTCGGTACCGAACTCCTGCGCCAGCAGCTGCTGCATCAACAGTTTAGCATCCAACGGAATGGAGGCGTCCGGCTGGGAAACAAGCATGTTTTCAAGCATGGCGTTGCTATAGTCTTCGGTAGCGTAGAACGCCACTCGATCGATTTCGCTGAGCTGAACCCCAGCTGCTGAAAGACAGAATTGAGCCGCACTAATTGGGAGCTTGTTTGAATGTTTGATCCGATTGAGGCGCTCCTCTTCTACCGCCGCAATGACCTGTCCGTCCCGGACGAGCACCGCAGCGCCATCGTGCATGAATGTGTTTGGAATCTGAAACCTGTTTTCATAGACTTTGTCCAATCCGCCGTTCAATCCTAGACACAGCATCTCGCTCTCCATTTGTCGTACAGGAATACTAAATTGGCCTTCTCGAGACCGTTCGATCAGAAAGACAGGCCGCGTTGTCGCTCGCGCCCGAACGCCAGCCAAACATCACCGGCCTCAAGGAATTCTATGAGGTCCGCCGGGATCAACATAAGATCCTGTGCTCGAGACGCCGGGCGTTCCATAGCGTTGTGAGATTGAATCGACGCCAGCCAAAACCCTTCGCGGCACACGCTGGCGATGTCGTTTTTATTTGCGTCCATAGCGCATGGTTTATCTCCTTCTCTTTTGCGTCAGCGCATCAGTCGGCGGCGCAACAGCGCCATCGAGAGGAAGAATGGCAACAGCGCGTAGAGGCCGAGCACCCCGATGTGCAGGGCGATGCCGCCGATCGGGCGATCAAGCATGACCGGACGAATGAGGTCGATCGCATGTGCCAGCGGCATGCATCGCGCTATCTGTTGAAAGGTGTCAGGCAGCTGATTCAATGGGAAAACGGCGCCCGACAGGAACAGCATCGGTGTAAGGATAAGCGTCTGGTAAAATACGAAGTAATCGTAGCTGGGCGAAAGTGCGGTGACGACCATCGCGAGGCTGGCAAATACGAACCCTGTCAGAGCAATGAATGGCAGCGCATAAAAGACGGACGGCCAGGCTGTATAGCCCAACGCTGCGGTGACAATGGTAATTGCCATACCGGCCAGGAAGGCCTTGGTGGCTGCCCACGCCAGTTCACCCAGAACGATGTCGCCGAGGGTAACGTGCGTATACAGCATGGCTTCCCATGTGCGTTGAGAATGCATGCGAGCGAAAGCCGCGTACAGTGTTTCGAGGGTAGAGGCGGTCATCGCACCGACCGCGACCATGCCGGCCGCCAAAAAGGCGATGTAGGGCGCACCGTCGACGCGGCCGACCATTATGCCGAGGCCGGTACCGAGGCCGAAAAGGTAGATCATTGGATCGGCGAGGTTACCGAGAATCGCCACGAATGCGACTTTCTTCCATGCCAGATAGTTGCGGCGCCACACCGCAACCCAGTTCCACGCATTGGCGGGCAGCACCGCCGCAAGACCTTCAATCATCGTTCACTCCTCCATCTCGCGCCCGGTCAGCCGCAAGAAAACATCCTCGAGATTGGCTGGACGCAGAAGAAGGCGCAGACTTGGTCGCCCCTGGAGTTGCGTGCGCACCTGATCAGGGTCTGGAGCGTAGCAGTAGAGGGTTTCGCCGCTGACCTCGATGCGCTGAGAATACGGCTTGACCAGCGAATGCAACTCGTGCGGGTCGCCGCCGTAAATCTCCATGACCTGGCATCCGATATGCTCGTCGATCAGCGCCTGCGGGCGGCCTTCGGCGATGTAGCGACCCCTTTCGAGCACGCACAGCCGATCGCATAATCGCTCAGCCTCTTCCATGAAATGCGTGGTCAGGATAATCGTCTTGCCGCGCGCCAACAGGGCGCGCAGCCGCTCCCAGATCAGGTGGCGCGCATGCGGGTCGAGGCCGGTGGTCGGCTCGTCCATCACAATGAGCTGGGGGTCGTTTATCAACGCCCGCGCCATGGTCAGGCACCTCTTCATTCCGCCGGACAGTTCCGAGACGCGCGCATCCGCCTTGCGCTCGAGGCGAGCGAACTCGAGAAGCGACGGGATGACCGCTTCGCTCTCGCGTGTGCTCATGCCGAAGTAGCGGCCGAACACCAGCAGGTTCTCGCGCACGGTGAATTCCTGGTCAAGATTGTCGAATTGCGGGACCACGCCAATGCCCCTACGTGCCAGCCGAGCGCGCGCCGGCACCGGGACGCCGAGCACCGTGATCGTGCCCGCGTCAGGGCATGTCATGCCGAGGAGCATACGCGCAATCGTGCTCTTGCCCGCCCCGTTTGGTCCGAGAAGGCCGAAACACTCTCCCGAAGCAACGGTGAACGACAGTTCGTCGACAACGACCTTGTTCCCATACGACTTGGTTACGCCGGCGAAATCGACTGCCACGGTCGACAGAGAGTCATGCACGGAGCTTTTCGCGCTTGTCTGCCCGTGAAACTCCCGATCGATCGGACCAGTCTCGATCCGCCGCAAATCCTCTGGGTCCAACTTCCGACTCAACACTTGATCTTTCTGGTCCTGGCTCAAAACTTTTCCACCTGCGATCACGTGACTATTGCTGTTCGCTGTAAGTTGCCTCAGATCCCACCATGTTGGGCTTTGGAATGGCGCCGCCGGTGTTTGGCACATTGGCCGCAGAGCTTCGCGACAACCAATCGCTATTGCTCAATGTACACAGCGCGTATGCTTTCAATGGGAGCAAGAGAAAGATGTTGATGAGTGTGTGGAGCGAGAATCCGAGAAATCGAAGTTGGCGCGCACGAAATGCTGCCACGCTGCAGCGAACTATAGTCATGACCGCGATCATCAGGCATGCCGTCCAAGGCAAAGTACCTGTCGTTACGAATTGCGCGAGCCCAGCCAGGAGCGACAAAGAGAGCAATAATGGGCCAAGATTCTGCCCAATCACGTCCAATGTGAGGTAAATATTAAGGCCGCGCAGTAGTGGGAGCCCCAGAAAAGTGTCACGGAACGTGCTCCGGGCCCAGCGAAGCTGTTGGCGTAAATAGGGACCCATGCTGCTGGGAACGACTGTTGCCGCGACGGCCTCCGGGACATACTCTGTTCGAAAGCCTGCTTTCAGCATCAGGATCGTAAGGTGGCGGTCCTCACCGAAGTCGCTCGGCTTCCCTCGAAAGCGCTGCGTCTCGTACTGATCCAGCAGCGAAACAAGCGCGGATCGCCGGTACATGGCACACGGACCGCAGCAACACATGACGGCACCGAACCGAGCCTGAGCTGCCCGCTCTTCGTTGCAGGCGAGCCAGTATTCCATGTCAATCAATCGCGTCAGCCAAGTTTCACTGCGATTGCTAGCCACCAACTGGCCCATGGCGGCGCCGATCGCTTGATCTTGCATTTTCAGCGCAAGCCTTGTGACGACGTCCGGCGCGAGTATCGTGTCCGAATCTACATTGAGCACCAAATCTCCGCACGATCGGCGAACCGCCGCAATCTGTGCCTTGCGCTTTCCGACATTCTTTGGGAGCGCAATGAAGTTGAACCTCGGGTCGTGCGCGTATTCCTCGTGTACACCAACGAGGGCATCGCGATTTCCAGAGCCGTCATCAACAACATAGACCTGCAGTTTTCCGGCGTAGTCCTGACTTGCAATGGAAGCCAGGCAGTCCGAGAGGGTGCGAGGTGCCTCGTTGTAGCACGGGATAATGACATCGACGCTCGGCCAAAGCTCACAGCCGGCCGGTTCGCCCGAGGTTGGCGGTACGTTTGCAGGCAGGGTATAAAGCACCTGCGCGGTTTTATAGACGGTCGACAGCAGCGCATAAGAGCAGACGGCAACAATACTGGCTGAGGCAAATAGGTTCATGAGATGTCAGATTCTTCAGTGAATTTGAGGAAGCGAGTGGATAATTAAATCTGCGGTCAATGCTGGAGTCAGATCCACCAATGCCATGAGGGTCGGGTCGCGCTGACTGATATCATTGCGGGTGTTCTTCATAGCTCCGGACCGTTCCGATCGATCAAAGTGCCGGCCGGCCACTCGCTCATTGAGCGTCCAATTGGGAGCACCATGACGAGTACGTCGTCGTCGACTCGCGTGGGAGGCAGATCGTGGTACACGTCCGGGAGGGTTGAACGCACGCGAACGCCCGACAAAATGTTCGCGAAGCCTTTGCGGCAGAACCTCCCAACATGGTTCCGGAGCGCGTGCCGAACCGTGCCGAAAGCGAATGGAACGCCAAGCTGCTGCAGCACTGGATACATCGCGCTAATCGAGTGGGCGATTCCTAGCCCCTCAAGATCCGGACGCACGCCGTATAGACCGAGTTCAGCGACAAGCAGATCAGCGTCGCCAACTTTGATGTATCGGCGCAGCACGCCCAAGTGAGCCGCTACCCCGTGCACATCATAGCCGATTGCGCGGACCTCCGGCCTTGCACCGGCCCAACTTCGACCGCCTGCGAATTGCTTTGCACTAAAGGCGCCGACAGGCTCATAGGTCTTCCGGAAGAACTCAGAGAGTTCGAGGTGATCGGAAAGCCGCAACTCATTTTCCCAGCACAACCTCCACTGCACGTCAGAGCGCATGCGAAGACTTCCTCTTTTTCGGGTTCTCTTGTGCACCTCACGCGGTAGAGCAACGGCGGTGCATGTCATGTGGGGGTCTATGAACGACCCGCCCAGATTGGTAAAATTGATTGTTTAGATCGCGAGCATCCACGCTATGGATGTTAAAACCACGCGTTTCGAAGGCCCATGATCTGAACCTTCCAGCCGTGCTCGATTGGCCCATAAAGCGACGGCACCGAGGCAGCTGTCGGTGACACAACCTGCTTCAAGAGCGGCCGCCAGCGGGGTGGCAGCGCCTCGTGCCGAAGCGCGATCACGTGTCAGCAAACGCGGCGACCGTTGACGCACGCTGATGATCCATAGGCGATCGCGCAGCTGTGGATCGCGCCGGCGGCAAACAGGTTCCGCGAAGCCTCAGGCTCGACAAGTTGCGGCAAAGGCGGCATCCCAATGGCGCGGCGTCGGGCTCGGCAACAAGAATCGTCTGGTCGATGCTCGCTGCCTGGCAACCGGTACTGTCGGTTAAAGCAGCCCGGACCTGGAGAGCGAGAAGGAGGGCGCACCTCGGCCTTGCAGCAAAAATCGCGGAGATGGGGAAACGGTCACCCCGTCGCTTCCGAACCTGATGTGTGGACCGCAAAAGCTTCGGCCGACCTCTGGGGCCGTTGAGGTGGAAGCGGGCGAAAACCCGTCGAGGCTCGCCCTCGCTGAACATCGATCCGCATGAAGAAGCCGGATATACGTCAGCAGTTGTGACCATCAACTGGATCCAGCTAACTTGTTGCAATCGGGCGCTCTTAGACGTCCACATATAGGGTTAGCTTGACACCACGAAGCGCACAGTGTCTCCAAGTCAACTTCGACAATTCGTTTCATCAGGAAGCGGAAATCGGCTTTCGGAAGCGGGCCAGCAGGCAGTCTTCATTGATCGACGCGCCCGGCACTCGATGCGTGTCATCTCGGTCAACGATTTGTTGAGCATGGCGTCTAAGCAAAGTTGGCCTATTCGGCGGCTTCGGGAAGGCGATCGCCGGCTCGTCGCGCAAGCCCGGCCATGCGGAGGCCTCTACAGTGGCACCGACTGTCTTGCCGCGCCGGAACACCTGACGGAAGAATGCATAGAAGCGGCTGTTCTTACTACGCGTGAACACCATCAGCATCGACGGCGTCACCACCAGCGTCAGCACGGTGGCGAAGGACAGCCCGAAGACGATCGCCGAAGACAGCGAAATCCACCATTGCGTCGACGGCGCGTTGATCGTCGTCTCGTGATGGAAGATTTCGAGGCCGAGACCGAAAGCGATCGGCAGCACGCCGAGGATCGCCGACACCGCCGTCAGCACGACAGGGCGGGCACGTTCGCGGCAGGTCTGCAGAACGGCTTCGTATTTGTCCCAGCCCTCTTCGCGCAACCGGTCGTAGGTGTCGATCAGCACGATGTTGTTGTTCACCACCACGCCGGCCAGCGCGATGACGCCGATGCCCGACATAACGATTCCGAATGCCTCTCCCGTCAGCAGCAGCCCGAGGAACACGCCGATCGTCGCCATGACCACGCAGGACAGCACCAGCCAGACGCTGGTGAACTTGTTGAACTGCGCCAGAAGTACCAGGAAGATCAGGAAGATCGCGGCGCCGAAGGCTTTGCTGAGGAACGCGCTGGCCTCCGCGCTGTCCTCGTTCGAACCGGCGAGCTTCCAGCGAATGCCGCTGCCGAGGTTCATGTCTGCGACAGCTTTGGTGACCTCCTGCTGAACGGCAGCCACCTGGGCGCCGGCAGCGAGATTGGCCTGGACGACCACCGTTCGCGCACCGTCGATGCGGTTGAGGATGCCGACCGTCGGCTCCGGCTTGCGCACGACGAAGTTCGAGATCGGCACCGAGCCCTGTGCGGTCTGCACCCGCAGCTCGTCCAGCGTCGACAGCGTGCGCCGATCGTCGGGCAGGCGCAGTCTGATGTCGACTGCATCATCGGCGCCGGCGGGCCGGTATTCGCTGAGCTTCAGCCCGTTGGTCACCAGTTGCACGACCGTCCCGACCGCGGTTGGGCTGATGCCGTACTGCGCCGCCTTGGCGCGATCGACTTCAAGCGCCCAGTCGACGCCGGGCGGCGCCAGACCGTCGGAAATATCGATGACGCCGGGCACCTTGGCAATGCGCGCGGCAACGGCGCGGGCCTTGTCGTCAAGGCCCTTCGGATCGACGGCCGAAAGCCTGATCTGGATCGGCTTGCCGGTAGGCGGGCCGGCTTCCGGCACGCGAACCTCGACGTCGACACCGGGAATGCCGGCCATCACGCCGCGCAGTTCGTCGAGGATTGCGTTCGCCGATTTACGTTCGCGCCAGTCGACGAATTCGTACTGGATCACGCCGACCACGTCTTCCGGAACGTCCTGGCCGCCGCCCCGCGTCTTGCCGACACGGGCATAGACAGATTTCACGCCCGGCCAGCCGAGCAGCCGGTTTTCCGCTGTCTTGGTGGCCGCGTCCATTTCGGCGAGCGAAAGATTGCCGCGGGCGTGCACATAGAGCAGGCCATAATCAGGCTCGACATTCGGGAAGAATTCGACGCCGGCGCCGAATTTCGAATAGGCGTAGCCGACGCCGAACAACAGCGCCACAGTGAGGACAAGCACGGTGATGGGGAAATGCACCGCCTGCTTGACCACGGCCATGTACCAGCCGTCGCGATTGTCGTCTGGGTGATGGGCGGGCGCCTTGGCGAATATGGCGCCCAGCGTCGGTGCGAAAACCAGTGCGTAGAGCATCGAGGCCGAGAGCGTCACGATCAGCGTGATCGGCATGTATTTCATGAAGTCGCCGATAATGCCCGGCCAGAACAACAGCGGCGAGAAGGCGGCAATTCGCGTCATCGTCGCCGCGATGACCGGGCCGGCCATGCGCTTGGCGGCAAGCGCGAACGCCTGTTGCTTCGGCATGCCCTCGCTCATACGCCGCTCGGCGAATTCGGTGACGATGATGGCGTCGTCGACCAGCATGCCGACCGCCAGGATGAGACTGAACAGCACGATCATGTTGATCGTGTAGCCCATCATCGCCAGCAACAGGATGCCGATCAGGAAGGACGATGGAATGGCCAATCCGATCAGCAGCGAGGCACGGCCCGACAGCGCATAGAGAATGACGATGAACACCAGAATGACGGCGATCATCACGTGGTTCTGCAGGTCGCCGAGCAGCTGGTTCACGAAGACGGACTTATCTTGCGTGTAGGTGACGTGCATGCCCTCCGGCATCGTCTTGATGAAGGCGTCGGACACCTCCCTGACCTTGCCGATCGTATCGATCAGGTTGGAGCCGATGCGCTTCTTCACCTCGATGGCAATCGCCGGCTTGCCGTCGAGGCGGGTCACCGTCTCGGCGTCCTTGAAGGTCGAGCGGATGGTGGCGATATCCTTGGCCTGCACCACCGCATTGGTGCCGGCGACGACCGGAAGCGCCGCCACGTCCTCTGGCGTCTCGATCCGCGAGGGAACCTTGACCGCGTATTTACCTTCGGATCCTTGGATGTTGCCGGCGGCGACAAGACTGTTGGAAGCGCCGACCGCACGGATCAGCTGGTCGAGCTGTAGCCCGTAGGAAGACAGCTTCATCGGATCGATGACCACTTCGACGAGATCGTCGCGGGCACCCTGCAGCGAGCCCTCGAGCACGCCAGGCACTTCCTCGATGCGGTCGCGCAGCTCGCGCGCCGCCGCCGTCAGCACGCGCTCGGGCACCTCGCCTGATAACGTCACGACCAGGACGGGGAACTCGGAGATGTTGACCTCGGTAATAACCGGCTCCTCTGCCGCTTGCGGCAGATCAGCCTTCGCGTCCTGAACCTTCGAGCGTGTATCAGTCACCGCGGTGTCGACTTTTATCGACGGCAGAAACTCAAGAAAGACAAAGGCGCCGCCCTGATAGGCGGATGATTTCATCTCCTTTAGCCCCTTGAGACTCTTGAGCTTTGTCTCCAGAGGCCTAAGCAGAAGTCTTTCAGCGTCTTCGGGCGCAATGCCTTGATAGGCGACACTTATGTGAACATAAGGGGTAGGAACGTCAGGTTGCGCTTCCTTCGGCGTCGACTGGTAGGCGACCGCGCCGGCAAGGATAAGAAAGACCAGGACCGAAATGGTCAGCCGGGCATTGCTGATTGCAAGTTTGACGATGTCCATGATTACTGCGTCCCGGTCGTCGCTTCGCCCAACAGCTTTTGGATGGTCGCCTGGTCTGCTTCGACCGGCTTGACCACTTCGCCTTCCTTCACCAGCTCCTGGCCGGCGACGATGATGCGGGCGTCCGCCGGAATGCCGCCGAGCACCAGGCCGATCGGCGTGTCGTCGACCAGATCGATCGGGAAGAACACGACCTTGTCGTCCTTGTCGACGGCGCGAATGCCGAGATCGCCCTTGTCGCCGAGCGTCACCACCGAGCGCGGCAGCATCACGGCGTCCGTCGGCTGTGCCTTCAGCGCAATCTCGGCGGTCATGCCGGCGGGAATAGCGCCCGCGGGATTAGGGATGGCGACTTCGACCCGGAAGGTACGGGTTGTCGAAGATGCATCCCGGCTGATGTAGCGCACGGTGCCCTCGACATTCTGGCCGCTGACCAGCCGTACACTGGCCTTGTTGCCGATCTTCAGATAGCCGAGATCACGCTCGCTGACTTCGCCGCGTGCAATCACCGGGTCGAGGCTGAGAATGGTAGCCACCTCGCCGCCCTGCATCACCGAACTGCCAAGCTCCACCGGCACCCGGTCGATGACGCCGTCGAACGGGGCCTTCACCTCGTTGCGGTCGAGTTCGGCTTGCGCGGCGTCCAGTTGCGACTTGGCCAGCGTCAGGTTGGAGCGGGCCGTATCGACCTGCAACTTGGGCAGATTGCCGGTTTTCGCCAGCCGCGAGGCCGCATCGAGTTCGGCCTGACGCTGCGCGACAAGCTGCTTGGCGTTGCTGAGCGCCGAAAGCTTTTCCTCGGCGGCCAACATCAGCACGAGGTCGCCGGTCTTGACGTGCTGACCCTGCTTGACCGGCAGCTTGTCGATGAGGCCGGCGACCCGGGTCGCCAGGACCGCGCGCTTGTCGGCTTCGGTCAGTCCGGAAATCCGGATCGCGCGCGCATAGGTACGCCTAGGCGGGGTTATGACCGCGACCGTGCGCAACGGCGCCTTGGGCTGCTCCGCCTCGGCGGGCTTGGCCTTGCCGGCGTCGGCCGCCTTTGGCTGCTCGACCTCCCCCGCCTTGGTTTTGTCGGCGTCCGCACTGCCGACGGACGAGAACTCGCCCGTCGCCATCCAGGCAGCGAACCCGACAAGCACAACAATAGCTGCAAGCTTGTGAAACCTGAATTTCGGCATCGTCGTTTTTTCCCTGCGCGGGGTTCGGCGGGGCCGCGTCTTCTAACTCGGCGCGTTGCCGATATGGGTGCGCGCGTCGGGGCCCGGGCACGCTAATTCTGAAAGCGGGGCCGTTCGTGAGACCCGATGTCAAACACCACCACGCTTCACCGTGTGGTTGCCCACTTCGTGCGCTTCTGGGAGCATCCGGCACCAATTTCCACTGTCTTCGGATCGTTGCCTTCTGTACTCCAATGGGCATAGGTGGTTGGTGCTCAGGCTTCTTCGTCGGGCCTGCCTGCAGGCCGAGGCACTTGATTCGGTCACACCCCTAGTAGGGTCCGCAGGATTGGCAAAATTGATTGTTCGGATGACAACCATCCACGCCCTAAACACATCGAAGGTGGAATTGGGCGTGGCTGGGTCCGCGCCTGTGTGGCGTTGGCCGACAAACGCTTGGCGGCGCGCGGGAATTCCGCACACTTCACCGCCTCAGCATGGCCGCAATGCCATGACGGACAAAGGGAAGATGTTGGCCGAGGCGCAGCCCCACATGCCTTGCAAGCCGTGCCGCCGGATGCTCGCTTGAGTAGAGTCCGACGAGGATACTCGTAGCATGATAGAGCGGCGCCGCCGACAGGCGCAGTCGGCTTTCATATCTGCGGAGCATGTCGGGATCGGCAATGTCGCGACGGTCGCGCCATGCTGTCTGGATACCACGGGCGAGCTGCTTCTGGCCGCCGAGGCCGATGTTGAAGCCATGCGCGGTCACCGGGTGCATGCCGATGGCAGCGTCGCCGATCAGTGCGGCGCTCGGCGCCCGGAACCTGTGCGCCCAGCTCGTGACCAACGGATAGATATGGCGTTGGCTTGCCAGGCTCATGTTGCCGAGGCGCCCTCGACAGCGCTTTGTCAACTCAATCAGGAACAACTCGTCGTCAAGGGCAAGCAGTCCGTCGGCCTCGTTTGAGGGCAAAGTCAAAAGCAGCGACGACACGCCTTGCGCGAGGGGCAACATCGCTACCGTCTGATGGTGATCGAACCATTCAATCGCGATCTGGCGGTGGGGGCGCTCGTGCCTCACCCGGCAAATCAGCATCGAGTTGCCAAGCCGATTAATATCGGCGGCGATACCGAGCAGATTGCGGGTGGCGGAAAAACGCGAATCGGCGGCAACCAGAAGCCGAGCGGTCAGCTGCCTGCCGTTGGAGAGCGTTATGACTGCTCCCTGGCGGCTGTTTGTTGCACGCACGACCGAGTGGCCGCACAGCATCCGGGCATGGCCCTGCAAGCGGATGATCTTAAACAGGGCATCGCGGATGCGGCAATTCGGGACCAGAACGCCCAGTGGTCCCGCGGATACGCCGGGAGAATCGAAACACAGCGCAAAAGGGCTCGATCCGTTGAGGACGCGTGCGCCCTGAAGCGGTGACTTGTCCGAAGCGGGGATAACATCCCAGGCGCCGAGCTCGCGAAGAATTCCAATCGAGGCGTGGGTGAGCGCGATCTCGCGACCGTCGAAACCCGGACTTGCCAGTCTTTCTAGGGACTGCCCTTCGACCACCGCCAGTTTGAACTCACTGTGGGCAAGCGATGCCGCGAAGGAAAGTCCGACGGGCCCGGCGCCAACGACAATGATGTCGAAGCTGTCGTCACAGCCGGCCATCAGCGTGCCGCCAGTGCGTCGGCTATCTTCGTGAGACGCTGCTGGAGTCGAGCCGCATGTCGTGCGTCGATTGCGCTACGATCTATGGCCCGCCGCATCGCCTCAAGCGCGTTTCTCACTTCGGTTCCTGGCTGGTGAAGCGTCATTTGCCCGCCGTATGGTTCGGATTGTCAAGACGTTGGGAGCGGATCAGGCTGTCGGTCAGCACATGAGTCTTCCCCTGGAAGACTGGTCGATCAAACCACGCCGACAAGGACATGGCCCTGATCTGGGTCAGTCGAGGCGGAACCGGCGTCAAATCACCTCGATCCAATCCAATCATGTGCCAGCTCACCCAATGGCGGCGCAACGGCACCACTAGCCCGAGGGAGAACCAAGCGCGTCTGGTCTGGGGAAGGCTGTTTCAGGACTTTTGCGATATCAGCGAATGACCGGCTCGCCATGGAAGCGCCGCCGCGAGGGCGGCGACTGCGCCGAAGCCGACTCTGATCATCAGCCGTGGCGTGCACGAAGGCACGGTGCCCATGTAATGCCGAACGGATCCTCGACGAAGTCGAGGCCGGCTTCGCCGGTCAGCGTGACGGGGCTCTCATCGCCATAGACCTTGCGAACCTCTTGCGCCGAATGGCCGACGAGCAGCGTCAATTGATGCTTGAGGATGCGAGGCTTGTGGCTGCCGCGCACATAGACATGCGGGCCGGTGCCCTCGTCGACCGGCGCCTGAAAGAAGAAGAACTTCAGCATCCGCCAGTCGTCGAGATCGAAATGATACTTCCCGAGCGAGGCAACGTTCTTGTCGGCGTCAGAAGCCTGGCCGGTCGGAAAGCTCCACCAGACGCGTGTGGTGATCAGTTTCGCCTGTGCCCCCAAGATAATGCTGGGCTATGTCGAGCACCAGCGGGTCGCTGTCCGGCGAGCGCTGCCTGGCAGTTAAGGCTGGGTTCCAATGATGGCCGCTGAGCAAGGGGCGGGCGAAGTGGGCCTTTGCTTGCGCATGCTTAGCGGCCAGGAGTTCGAGACGGCGATCGAAGGCGTGCACCGGGTAAAGTGTGGAGAGCGGTTGATCAGGACGTGCCCCGTGCGCGAATATGCGGCTCACACCGTCGCCATGCCAATCCTCGAGTCAGCATCTTCCCTCCTATGCGCCCACGCGATTGGCCCGCGCGGCTACGTCGGCGCATCGCGCCATAAGCGCCTCGAAGGGCCCGGCCCCCTCCAGCAGCAGACCGTCCTCGACCATCCGAAAATAGTCGTCCTCCAGCGCCTTCAGCGCGTCGCCGTCGGGCACAAGACGCAGGCCGCCGTTGACCGCGACCACGTAATCGATCGGTTCGCGGCCGGCCGCCTTTTCGGCGAAAAACATGCTTTTGTGGCGCGCGACCGCCTGGGCGAGTTCTCTATCTGCCACCGCGGTGGTCGCCAGGCCGGCCTCATCCAGCCTGGCGACGTCATGCCAATGCCGCGCGAACCTGTCGCCACGCAGTCGTGCCTGCAGGCAGAAGACATGGATCGCCGTCGCCTTTTCCCAGAACGTCCGCTCGGCGTGCATAACGCGCGGCCGCGCGGTGGGAAATTCCACCGCTTCCACTAAGCCCGCCGCGTCGCAGACGACATTGCGCGGACTCGCCGGCTCACCGGTTGAACGCGCCCCAAACTCGAGCATCACGCTTGGCGCGACATATCCCGAACCGGTCACCGTCGCCTCGTAATCGATGAACAGCTTGTCGTCTTCGACGCGGATCGCCGCCGCCAATCCCTCGCTAGCCAGGGCATTCGCGATGGTCGGCTGCGCCGTTCCCGCCACCCACTCGGGTAGTCGCTTGCGCACTTCGCTTGACCAGCGCTTTTCCTCGCTCCGGGTCTTCGGCAAGGCCTCGCCGTTGTCGCTCACCAGGTCAGGGGCAAGCGCGCGAATGTCATAGGTGAGGTCGACGTCCTCGGAAAATCGACGGATGACCCCGTAGGCTTTCGATAGCGATGTGCCGCCCTTGAAGACCAGGTGTTCGCCCAGGTCGGCAAGCGCCCAGACCACCCAGGCATCCTTTTCGAGTAGGTGCGCCGGGCGACCGGATCGGTCCGCCGCGACGCCCAAGACTTCACGGCGATCCGCGGCCGGAAGGCCGAGGAATGCGTCAGCCATGCGCCGCCTTTCCCACGCTGCGGGCGAGCCAGGTCGGAAGCTGCGGCGCCGCCGCCACCAGCTCGTTAAAGGTGGTCTGCGGAAGTTTGCGCTTCAAAGCCAACAGCGCGGCCTCGGCCTTTTCGGGACCAAGCCAAGCCAGCGCCCGGACTGCCTCACCGGCCGGCCGATTGGCCAAGGCAAGCTGCCAGCGCGGTGCGTGTCGCAGTTCGACCACCTGCTTGCCAAAATTCATTTTCCGGCTGCGGCCCGAGGTCAAATAGACCGAGCGGACCGGAACCTGTGTCGTAAGGCCAAGGGTGTTGGCGGCCGCCGCACCGCTGGACACGATGACTTCGCCGCGCTGGCTGGCGAGCGCCTCGACCGCCTGCTCCACAGAAGGCGACCGCGTGCCAAAGCGGCTCGTCACGGGACGCAGATAGACGCCGCGGCCAGCGCGGATCAGCTGGCCACGCTCCGCCAGGCGCGACAAGGCCTGATCCACCGCAGCCCGATTGCCGAGGTGGAGCAAGCTCTTCGCGGACACGGGCGTACCCTCGGGCAGCCCTTCCGCATGCGCCAAAATCTGTTCGCTCAGTCGTTGCAACGCCAATCTCCTGTCAGAAATATATGCGGTTTCCTGACAGTTTGCAATTGGCGGTTTGCTGCCGTTCGGCTAGAGCAGCGGAGCGCCCGCGTCGAGCAGGCCATCCTCCTCGCGCGAGGGGATGGGCACCGCCTGCGTCCCCAAGACCAGCGCCTCGACGACGCGACGCGCCAGCGAACGGGCCATCGGTAGCTCCTGCGTCGAGATGTCCGTCATGGCGCGGCAATGCAGGAAGGCGTTCAAAAACTGTTTGCGATGGAGTGGTCTGACAAGAGGCGTTCCCCGAAGTGTTTAGTTCGATTTACATCTGATTGGCCAGTATCTTCAAAATTAGGAGCCTTCTAATGCGAGGGGGATCTCAGGGCAGCGGATGGATGCAGCACCAAGGCCAGGGTACAAGCGCGGGAGGCCTGTTCCTTCCGACCCCAATGCGCGGTATCTATGTGACATGGCAATTTCCTCGACTACGTTTGAACGACAGCCGAGAATCTCATGCCGAGAATAATGCGCAGCAAACCGCTGCCACGTTCAGCCCGAGCGGGCAGAAGCGATAGCCGGCGGACAGGCTGTGCCGATATTTTCACCGCACCGGCAACACATCAGCGAGAACCATTCGTCGGATTAGTCGGCGACGCGGATCACAACGTGGCGCTTACGCCCCAGCGATAGCCGCGAAGGAACGCAAATCATGTCGATGCGGCGCTCAGCATCCTCGACGATCTCGCCGTCAAGCCGGATACCACGGCCAGCGATCGCGCGACGGGCCTGGCTCTTTGATCCCGCCAACCCCGCGCGGACGAGAAGATCGGCCAAGATTACGCCCTCAGCGGCCTCGCCCGATGTCAGCATGACCATGTGCAATCCCTCGGCGGCAGTTCCTTGTCCAAACGCCTGCCTCGCCGTCTCCGCGGCCTGCCTTGCGGCTTTTTCGCCATGAGCGAGCGCGGTGGCCTCGTTGGCGAGCCGCTCCTTGGCCGCGTTCAACTCCGCACCCCTCAGCCGCTCCAGAGCTGTGATCCCATCGAGCGGCAAATCGGTGAAGAGCCGCAGGAAACGGCCGACATCCGCGTCCTCGCTGTTGCGCCAGAACTGCCAGTAATCATAGGGTGAGAGCCGGTCGGCATTGAGCCACACTGCGCCCGCCGCCGTCTTACCCATCTTACCACCTGATGCGGTGGTGAGCAGTGGCGAGCTCAAGCCGAATACTTCCTTGACCTCAATCCGGCGCACCAAATCGATGCCGTTGATAATGTTACCCCATTGGTCGGCGCCGCCCATCTGCAACCGGCATCCCACCCGCCGCCACAGTTCCAGAAAGTCATAGGCCTGCAAAATCATGTAGTTGAACTCGAGGAAGCTCAGGTTTTCCTGCCTGTCCAGCCGCGACTTCACGCTATCGAAGGAGAGCATTCGGTTTACTGAGAAATGGCGACCGATATCGCGTAGCATGTCGATCCAACGCAGATCCTCTAGCCAATCGGCGTTGTTGACCATAACTGCGTCCGTTAACCCTTCTCCGAAGGTGAGAAAGCGGTCGAAGACCGTGCGGATGCCAACAATATTGGCGGCAATCTGCTCTTTGGTCAGCATGGGGCGCGCTTCGGATCGGAAGCTTGGATCCCCAATGCGTGTGGTGCCGCCGCCAATCAGCACGATGGGCTTGTGGCCGGCCTGCTGTAAGCGCCTCAGCGCCATGATCGGCAGGAGATGGCCGACATGGAGGCTGTCGGCAGTGGCATCGAACCCCACATAGGCGGGCACCATGCCTGTCGCAAAGGCATCGTCAAGCCCGGCGAGATTCGTCGCCTGATTGACATAGCCGCGCTCAATTAGCGTTTTCAGTATCGCTGAGCGCGGCTCGATCTGGTCGGCGGAAAGTTCCGAAGCTGTGGCCATCTTTGAGTCTCCTGAGGTGAATCCGCCAGGAGGATCGCGGAAAAACGAAAGCCGCCTGGACGGCGGCTTGTTCCGGTCAATGATCTAACCGCGCCGCTCCTATCGGAACGTCGCATAATAGCCGGCAGCGATGAGCGCGGTGTTGATCATGGAACGGGATATATTCTTCAGCCGCCCGAGGGTCAAGCTCAAGTGATCCGTCAATGGTCGCCCAGCAAGGGCATTAGCTCTGAAGCAGGGGCTCACACCATTGACGATGTGCACGCGTTCACATGGTCGGCTGCTGGTGATTACTCGCATAATGGCCAGCTCGCCATTACTTCAGCCATGAGCCGATGTAATCGGCATGGCGCACGATGGGCTCGATACCGAAACTGCTGCCGACGAAGGCGGCGGCGATTTCGGCGATATTCCTCGCGCGCATAGGCCTTGGGACCGGACGAGCCGGAGAGGTCGCGCGCAAGCCGCGTCGGGTGGTCGGTCCAGTGGCCAAGTTCATGAAGCAGGTGCGGTACTAGTCGATCTGCTGAAAGAACGCCGGTTGCGGCGGCACTTGGATGTAGTCGCCGCTCGGCATGTAGAAAGCGCGATCGCCGCCTGTGCGAAAATCAGCGCCGCAGCCGTGAATCAGCGCCTGGGCTTGTGGGACGATCTGGCGCGCGGCAGCGGCTCGGCGGCGGCATAGAGATGTTCGGGCAGGTTGTCGGACTGCGCGACATTGAAGACGGTGAAGCGCTTCAGATAAGGCACCGCCTGCGGCTCGCCGCCATCAGCCTTGACGCCTTCCTTCTCGTCTTTGGGAACAAAGCGATCGGCATGGACGATGGTGGTGCCGTGTTCGCCCTTCCTGACATTGCCGGCAAGGGAAAGCGCCTGCGGAAGGTCAGCCAGTTCTGGCTGGGGTAAGCGCGCTCGATAACCGCCCCCCAAAAGGATCAGGACATTGACGCCGGAGTAGGCGCGCCCGGTGGCCGCGTTGCTGGGCAGGCCCAGGCCTGATAAAGGCTGGCGCCCGTGCGCCCGCTCCTGCTTGCGCCAGCCTCTCCGCTGTCGGAACGCTTGTGTTTTGCACGCATGGTTTGGTCCTCCGCTCTTCAATCCCGCGCCTTTCCCGGAAGCGGGGTGGGCGGCGAAAGCGACCGGAAAGGCCCGACGTCGAAGACGGAGCGCATCCGAAGGACCGGAACGGAGAGAAGGGCCCGAAGCGCCAAGCGAAGGGTTGCGGGACGCCGCGGCGGGCGTAGAAGGGAGTGCCGCCCACCGCGCGCCACGGGGGAAGGCCACCACAAAAAACGACGCCGGCCGGCAGGCCGGCGCCCGTCAACAGCCGAAAGGCTGCCCCGCGCCAGGGGGCGAAGCCGAATGGCCGAGACTGCCTGAGCAAGTCGAAGAAGAGCGGGCTCGGTTCACGAGCACCCGGCGCCCACCAGAAGGCGCGCGGGCGCCCCCATGAGCCGGCTAGATGTCCTGCCGAGGCTGATCGCGAATGCCCGCCCTTGCACGGCGGTTTTACGAGCTCGCACGCATTAACGCTCATGCCTAGCCGGGTGGCCAGATCGCCAAGAAGCCAAGCGCTGCCCGTCCGATCTGACGAACGAGGAGTAGGAACAGATCGCGCCGGTAATGCCGAAGCCTGGGGCGTTGACCCGTCCGCGCGAGGCTGATTTTCATCAGCTGATCAACAGGTTGCGCTACCTTGTGCGCTCGGGTTGCGGCTGGCGGATGCTGCCGATGCATTTCGGCGCTGGCAGATGGTCTACGGCTGGGCCACGAGTTGGCGCGGCGTATTCTGCTCCACCTGACACTGGACCGCGACCGAGCGGGCGCGAGGCCGGTTCGCACGGCGGGCGTGATCGAGAGCCAGTCGGTCAAGGCTCGCGAGCGGAAACAAGAGGGTACGACGCCGTCAAGAAGAGCGGTAGCGCCACATCGCCATCGATTTTGATGGACGGTTGTTGATGGTCAACATCACCCCGCCTGCATTTGACGGGGCTGGAACTCAGGCGATTCTGGATGACATCCGCAAGCGCCGGCCCCGGCGTCACGGACCTCTCGCCGGCGGGCATCGGGTGGCCGGAGCCGGTTCGGCACCTTTGCCTTCCAACGTGAACCGCCGCCCGCGTTGTTTTGCGGATCATGCCGTTCCGGCATGAAAAGAGCGGTCCGCCTCACTTTTTCCGCGATCCATCTCGCCTGCGCGAACCTGAGGCGATGCGCTAAAAAGGGCGCCCGGGAACAGGGCGCCCTTCTCATCGACGAAATGCTCAGGTCGGAGGTCAGCCCCACCAAGCAATCCGCCGATAACCGTGTCAATGCCGCACCGACAACGGTTCGGCTAAGGTCGAGTGCTCGCATCCCCCTTCCGAACGCGGAGAAAAGGAGCCCCTTTGGTCCTCAGAACGAGCGTTGGAAGCGGAGGATACCGCCGATGTTGCTATCCTTGGAAGCACCGGTCCAGTTGAAACGGTCATCCGAACCGACGTTGAGGTAGTCGACTTCGGCCGTGACCCTGAGGCCGGGAACGAGGTCGTATTCAATGTTGGCCGCGAGGCCGAGGTTCTTTTCTTCGTCATACGAAGCCTGAGCATTGAACCTGGTCTTCTCGTTGATGGTGTAGGTGCCACCACCCCAGACCGCCCAGTTGCCGCCCCACTCCTTGAAGAAATTGCGGCCAGCGTTGAAGTCTTCGTTTTCCGAGCCGTAGCCGACCATGACGAACAGCGCCAGATTCTCGATCGGGGTCAAGTCCAAGCGAACCTTGCCGGCCCATTCCTCGTAGTTGCTGTCGTAGGCAGCGACGCCGCTGATGGCGCCCCAGCCTTGCGTCCACTTCACGCCGCCGACGACATTCGGCACGTAGCTGTCGATCGAGGTATCCCCGGACCCGTCCTCTGAGCCGGTTTCCAACGAAGCCACGGCCGAAAAGCCGTTGCCGGCGTCGAAGTAGTACTGCACGACATTGGTGTCGAAACCGCCGTAGGGAACCAGCGTATCCTGGAGAACGTTGCCGGCGTAGCCAATGAACGAATCGAAGGCCGAGTCATCCCTGCCGACGCGCAGACCACCGAGCTGAATCCAGGCGAAATTGAGGGTGACGCCTCTGTCGCGATTGATCCATCTGCCATTGGGCGGAGTCTGGTCGGAATAGTCGCCGCTGTTATTGCCCCAGGTGATGCGTGTCTCGGTGAAGGTCTTCAACGTGCCCAGTTCCGTTTCCTGGCCGGTCCAGGTCCTGAGCGTGAAACGGGCATACTTCGCATAAGTATCGTTGGTGCCGTCGCCCTGCCGGTCTGGAACGTTTTCGACCCCATCGAACGTACCTGCATCGCCGACGCCGATATTATAGCGGACGTAGCCGCCGATGCGCAGGCAGGTTTCGGTCCCGGGGATGTAGAAGTAGCCCGAGCCGTAGACGTCGCAGATCTTGACGTATTCAGCCGGTTCCGGCTCGGCGACCGTCACCGCGTCGGCGGCGCGGGCGCCCGAAACTGCGATCAGGGCCGCAGCTGAGCCGAGAAGAAGGCTCTTGATGTTCATACTTGATCTCCTTGAATGATTTGCAAAGGGCGAGGACGTCGATGGACGAACCGCTCCCTGTCCCCACGATCGAAAAAGATGCGCATCACGATGCATCCTTCCCGCCTCGGACGCTATTCACGGGACGGAATAGTGCAAGGTCAAATTCCGTTTGTCAGCTACATGCAGAAGTATCAGTTGCATTTTTATCACTAAATCTACTGTATTACTTGGACAAATTGAACAATTATACATTTGCACAAACTGCACAATTGGTACATTGGCCATTTGCGTACGAAATGTGCGCAAACAACAGCCGACGCTTGGCCAATCGTCAGACAGATTCAATCAGAGAAATAGCCCGGGCGGCAGATGCAACAACTTCTGTGTTCGTGCCTTCTCTGAGCAATTCGACAGGAACGCGGCCCTTGAGAAGAGGCGAGGGGTTTATCAGCCACAGCCAAGCCAATCTGGGGTCGGAGATCGAGGAAAGGACCTGCCGGATTCCGGGCATAGGTCTGCCGTCGATGAACTGAGCCAGAGGAAATACATGCTTGCGGGAGCCTCTTCGAAAGGCAATCACATCATTATGTCGCTGCCACCAATGCAGCGTTGATCGCGGTATTCCAAAACGTCTCTCGAGATGCGTCGAGCCCGCAACTGGACCGGCCCACTCAGCAATCCGCGCGCCTTCTCTCGGATAATCTTTCAGTACCGGATGCCCGAGCGGATGATCGGCTGGCCGCGGCCGGGAAGCGATCTCGCACGCCTGAGCGTTAAGGCGTCGCGCTGCTTCAGCCTCGAGCCTGCCAAGCAATTCAGCGGCCACTGCAGTCAGATCGTCGGAAGCAGACCCCGAAGGCGCAACAGCGGCCCTGTCGCCCTGCCTCACCTCATCGCATTGGGCAAGAATGCGTTGCACCTCCCTCATGACAAAGCTTGAAAGCTCGCTCTGGCGCTTTTTATCCGCGAGATCAGTCGGCCCGGACATATGTGGCTTTCCCTATAGCATTCCTTCAGCAACCCGCTGAAAGAGCGTTGAAGACATGAAGCTTGGAGGACGGCGATGTGTTGCGTTTTCACATGCTCGCGGCCTGGCAGCCGTCTCGCGGCTTCAACTGTGCCTCTCAACAAAAAGGGGGAGAACATCGATGGACGACCTTCCTTGCCCCCAGGATCGAAACAGATGCACATCGCAGGGCATCTGTCGCATCATGACGGTATCGGCGATGTCACTTTGTACAAGTTCAAAGTGCATCTTGCAGCTATATATAATTTCGACGTTGCTTTTATGCAACTAATTTGCTACTTTACTTGCACAAATCGAACATATTGCACATTTATGCGAATCGCTCGGCCCATACTTTTGATGCTCGCATTTAATGACGAACACATACTTCACTGTTGCCGCATTTCCCATTGATGAGTGGCGCGTGCACCGGCTTTCATGACAAGAGTCGAAGACCGTTCTCGGGACGCCTTATTTTGCAAGATCGCTTGATCCACTCACACGGCTCTCGGGCAGGGAGAGCAGGTTTTGGCAGGTGCCTCAGCCGACTATCTGCAGCCGAAGGACCAGGCGCCGCGCCCGCTCAGTACCGACCAGCAGGCCCCGTGTTCACGCCAGTCGTATCGAGAATCGAAGGTAAGGTGTGGTACTTCGCTCATGTAGGCACCCGAGGATATCTCTACAGGCCGCATGGGCGTTTGTCCCGCCAGCTGCAAGTATGCGCGACGTGGTATTCAGTTCGCCAATATAATATTCCGGACGATACCATCGCGTTTGCAGATGGCCGCGTCCCATAGACAACTGCCGCTGCTACGCGGGCAAGCCGATCTGGGGGTGTCCAGGGTCCCCAATCTTGCGATACGCGTGTGAAATTCCGAGAGTTTTGAAACGTGCAGCCCGTTGCCGTCGCAGATCCGAGGCGACTGGGGACTGCATTCGGCTACCCGGCGGCGGCCACAGCTGCACTCAATTGTCGGATCTTCGACGAAGTCCGACATGAGACACAGCGCGATCAGAGCGATCGCTTTGTTTTGCAATGATCTTCTCGTTTGGCACGACACATGCGGGGGCTATCCCGCATGAGCGCTCCGTCAAACTCGATTGATGCGAGCAGGATTCAATCAAGGCGAAGTGCGTCGTTTCTGAACATCAAGGAGAGAAGAGCATGGTGAGATCGCGAATTGGCGTGGCGCGGGCATTAACAGCGGCTGTCGTCCTCATCGTTGCGGGACAGGCCGGCGCGGCAGATGTTGGGCAAGCCGAGAGCGTCCCGCAGGCAGGAGCCCGGGTTGCGAAAGCACCATGCCCCTGGCAGATCCGCCTGCGGGCGTTGGGGGTGATCACTGAGGATTCGGGCTACGTCAACGCGGTGCCCGGCTCCGGTCTTTCGTATTCGAACACCGTGACGCCGGAACTCGATATTTCGTATTTCTTCACGGACAACGTCGCAGCCGAGCTTATCCTCGGCACCACCTATGCCAACATCACAGGCCAAGGCTCCATCGGCGGGCTGGGGAATATCGGCAAGGTTTGGCTGCTGCCGCCTACGCTCACATTGCAGTACCACATTACCCATTTCGGCGCCTTCAAGCCCTATGTCGGCGCCGGGGTGAACTATACGATCTTCTATCATCAGCAAGACGGCAGCGCCGATGATCTCAAGGTCAAGAACACATTCGGCGCCGCGCTGCAGGTCGGATTCGACTACATGGTGGACCAGCACTGGGGCGTGAACTTCGACGTGAAGAAGCTGTTCCTCAGGCCAGACTTCGACGTCACGGTGAGCGGCGCAAAGCTGACCGGGAAGGCCAAGCTCGATCCGTGGCTGATAGGCGCAGGTGTCACTTACCGCTTCTAAGGTCGAAAAGGACCCTGAAGGGCACTTTTTCGAAGTGCGCGCGCGGATCATCCGTGCCGAGAAGTGGACCCGCGTTGGTTCTTAAGGGAGTTGTCGGCATGCGCGTAGATGACGATCATTGCGATGTGATCGGTGTGTCGGCCGCTCCCACGCAACTTGATAATCTGTCTTCTGCGATTCTGCACCAGGGGGGGATGGCGCGAGTGTCGCTGCCAGGCGATGTGGTGACCTGGGCGGCAGGCCGTCACCAGACGCTCAGGCGGATGCTTTCCGACCAGCGTTTCAACAGGGACTGGCGACAGTGGCGGGCGCTGCAGGACGGCGAGATTCCCGAGGATCATCCGCTGATCGGGATGTGCAAAGTGGACAACATGGTCACGGCGCCTGCCGCCGATCACCAGCGCTTGCGCGGCCTGCTGTCCAGGAGCTTCGCGCCCAGTCGTATCGCCTTGCTGGCGCCACGGATCGAACAATGCGTCGATCGACTCCTGGCCGATATGGCACAGCGCGGCGGCAGTGCCGATCTGATGTGCGAGTTCGCCGTTCCGCTGCCCACCAACCTGATCGCCGAACTGTTCGGTTTGCCGGACGAACAGCGCGAGGAGATCGTCGCGCTCACCTACAGCCGGGCCAGCACCTCCGCCACAGCCGCAGAGGTGCGACAGACGCGGCAGCGCATCCCGGAGTTCTTCCGTCGCCTGATCGCGCTGAAGCGGGGCCAGCTCGGCGATGATCTGGCTTCGGCCCGATCGTCGCGCGCGACAACGGTGAGCTCGTTTCGGACACCGAGCTCATCGACATGCTGTTCATGGTGTTCTCTGCAGGCTTCGTGACCACCACCGGCGTCATTGGCAATGGCGTGCTGGCATTGCTGACGCATCCGGAGCAACTTCACCTGGTGCGCAGCGGCCAAGTTCCGTGGTCACAGGCTATCGAGGAGATCCTGCGCTGGGGCAGCTCAGTGGCCAATCTGCCGTTCCGCTATGCCACCCAGGACATGGAGATCGACGGATGCGTGGTCCGCCGCGGCGACGCCGTGCTGATGGCGTTCCATGCGGCGAACCGGGACGAAAAGGTCTTCGGTCCCGGCGCCGACAGGTTCGATGTCACCCGGCGGCACAACCCGCACCTGTCGTTCGGCGAGGGGCCGCATTCCTGCCTGGGCGCTGGGCTGGCGCGCCTGGAATTGCGCTACGCCTTCCCCGCGCTGTTCGGGCGGCTGGAGGATCTGGCGCTGGCCATCGCCGCGGAGGAGGTCGTCTACATGCCGTCTTACGTCATTCGCTGCCCGCAGCGCCTGCCGGTCACCTTCCGCCCTTCCGTCGCTTAGAGAGTGCGGCATTCACCCCGGATTCGGTGATTCTCGGTTCGCCGGGGTGGCTGGTCTCGCACGAGGGCGCGAGCATGACCGCGGTTACGCACGATCGTGACGCCGGCCTTCAGCAACCGGGGTGAAGCTGCTCGCGCAGCAGGACGAGGCGATCGCCGCGCAGTTGTTAGAGACGCTGGCGGCCCAGCCCCAGCCCGCCGACTTGCGGCGCCACCTCTCCTTTCCGCTTCCGGCTATGGTCATCAGCGCGCTGATGGGCGAATGCGCAAGCACGCTAAGCAAGCCGAGCGGGAACAACTACTGAGATTCCCGACGGACCGTGACGACCTGGCCCGACTTTACACCTTTGAGCCCGGCGACCCGGCGTCGCCGAGAGGACCGCATTCGCCTCGGCGTTGCCGCTCAGCTTGCGCCTCAACTTCAGATCATGCGCGCTCTGGACAAAGCGGTGACGTACCTGGAAAACCATCGCGGGTTGAAACTGTAATTTCCGTGCGAAAATCAGGACCGGAGTTGCGCCTTCAACCGGGCGATACCGACGAGGAGAGGTTGAGCGACTTTCTGAAGGCCAGGACTTGCACGAAGTGCGGCGGCTGCCGGTTCAATAGCTGGAACCGCTGCGTGGATTGCCTCAATGCGCGGGGAAAGGTGCGCAACAGCCGGCGAGCCGCCAACGGCGGACGGCACACGGCGACGGAATGGAAGGCGCTGCTCGCCGCCTCGCCCGCCTGTGCCAAGTGCGGCCGACTGTGGAGCGACATCCCGCTGCGGCCCGATCCCCGCTACAAAACAGTCTGGACCAAGGGACACGCCGTCTATCACGGCGGCACGGATGACATCGGCAACATCCAGGCCGAATTGCTATGAGTGCAATTTCGGAATGAATGCAGGCCCGCTCAAGCGCTAGACGGCAGCTCCCATGCCCCAGCTCCGCACCGGCCCGGAGCCTGCAACCTCCTCCTCCAGCGTGAAGTGAAAATCCTTGAACCGCCGGGCCTCGATGCGCGGCAGCATATCGGAAAACTGCGGCCTGGTGACTTCCAGCGAGAGGCTCAGCGACGGCAGGCTGCCGGCGTGGAAGAGCGCGCCCGCGTCAGGAAATTCTGTCTTCATGGGCGTCGGCGCCATGATCATCACGACGCCCGGCCACATGAAAGCGGCGTTCGGCATGATGAGCGTGGCGGGGAGAATGATGTGAGTGAACTCGACGGACTGGCGGGCCCCGGCTGAACGACCTGGCCGAAATTGATGCCGGGCGCGCCGACGATCTCGCCGCGCCACTCGCCCGCAACGATGGGCGGCAATCGAAAACCGCGGTCCTTTTTGCGGGCGGTCATTCCGCGGCAGCGCCGGGAAGCGCGGCGACATCGATGCCGGCCACTTCCAGCCGCCGTCTTGCCGCTGCGACGACCTTCAACCCAAACCGGTCCGCGTGCCGCAGCACGATGGCCTCGCCGGTCAGCTCCGGCATGTTTCGCTCCAGCAGCATGGTGAAGCCGTCTGTGCTCTTGGCGCTCATGGCCCAATCCTGAAGGGTCTGAACTTCTCCTACCCTTGCGACTTTCTGCCTTGTGCGCGCGAGCCGGGTTGTTTTGCCGCGCTCTTCGGACAGGACATGCTCGAATGCATGGATCGTCTGCCAGAAATCATGCTCGACGGTCCCTGGCTTCTCTTTCGGCAGCACCGAGACCAGCCTGCGGAAGGCCGCGTCGGCAACGCGCCGCTCGCCCTTCTCGCGGGGTTCCTGATCCACGATCTCAGCCATTCGGGATCGTTGCAGCTTTCGATCAGCCCCAGAATCTTCGCCACGTCGCTCATGCTGTTCCCTCCTTAAGCTTTTGACCCGTTAGCATTTTTGCTTTGGCAGATCGTGATTGTTCTTTATACGGTTTTCGCCCTTGCAGGGCTAGATTCCAATACAAACCAATCAAAAACCTTGACCGGCAGCTCCATTATAGATTACTCTGTATAGAGCTTTAGCCTCAGGAGGGCTAAAATCGCATGGACGCCAATCTCCGCACATTGGGAAAGGCCGAGAGCAAGGTGGTGCTGTCTCTCCGCGCGGAGGGCCGCTCGCTGGTGCAGACGGCGGACATCCTCGATATCCTCGGGCCGGACGTGCCCGAAACCTCCGCGCGCAAGGTCATCCGCAACCTTGTCCGCAAGGGCTGGCTGTCGCGCATCGTCGGCGGAAAGTACATGCTGCTTCCGCCCGAACACGGCCCTGAAAATCTCGGCGAGAATAATGTTCTCGCCCTCGCGGCCGCCGCGGTCGAACCCTCCTATGTCGGCTGGTGGTCGGCCGCCTCCTGGCACGGCTTCACTACGCAAAAGCCTATGACGGTGTTCGTCGCGGTCACGCGCCAGACCCCGGCAAAAATCATCGAGGGCAGCGCCGTGCGCTTCGTGAAGGTCACGGTCCGCAAGTTCTTCGGGTACGAGCCTTACAACATCTACGGACGCACGGTCGCCCTTTCCACGCCGGCCAAGACTCTCGTCGATTGCCTTGACCGCCCGGACCTTGCCGGCGGCCCTGCGGAACTAACGCGCATCGTGCACAGCGCGCTCGCCGAAACCGATCCGCAGGATGTGCTGGCCGCGGCGACGACCATGAAATCCAAGGCGGTCCTCCAGCGGCTGGGCTTCCTGTCCGACCTCGTCGGCAGGCCTCTGCCCGATCCGGTGAGGGCCGTCGTGCGGGCGCTGATAACCGCCAGCTACCGGTCGCATTTCGGCCGGGCCGAACAGCGCGACCGCGATATCGGCTATGTCGCCGCCTGGGGCCTGTTCGTCCATGCGCGAAAGGATGACCTGCTGACCGAAGTGCCGCGCATCCGCGGGCGGGAGGAAAGCTGATGCTGTCCGCCAATGACCTGCGCAAGGTCGCCGCGCGCTCCGGCGCCCGCGACATCGGCAATGTCGAGATCGACGTGATCCTGACCTACCTGCTCCAGCTTTTCACTGACAAGAGCATTACCGACCACGTCGCCTTCAAGGGCGGCACGATGCTGCGCAAGATGGTCTTCGGTCCGCGTGGGCGACGGACCTCGATTTCACGCGCCGCACGGACATTCCCGTCGACGACCTGATGATGCTGATGCTGGAGGCGCTGGATCAGCCCTACCACGGCCTGTCCTTTCGCTTCGACAAGGACAAGGACTGGTATCTGACCGACGACGGCTGCGCCGCCAACCCGGTCTGCTTTCATGCCGACAACGAACGGGGCACAAAGATCAAGCTTCAGGTCAGCACGCGCGAGACGCCTGTCATGCCGGTCGCGGCGGCGGCGCAGATCGAGCAGGACTATTTCAGGCTGCTGCCCTTCAAGCCCGCCGCGATTCCGTCGATCGCGTTCGAGGAAGCCGTCGCCGAGAAAATCCGCGCCGCCAGCCAGCGCTCGAAAATCCGCGACCTGCACGACCTGGCTGAAATCGCGCGCCGCGCGCTCGACCGCGATCTGATCCGGGCGCTCGCTGTGCTCAAGCTCTGGAACAGCGGCGGCGGGGGCCTTGACTACGACCTTCTCGCCGCGCGCGTGAAGGGCAGCGGCGACTACGATATCGGCGACCTGACGGCCCTTCTGCGCAAGGACGAAAAGCCCGACCTCGACGGCATGATCGCCCGCGTGGTCGAGGGCTTCCGCTTTTTTGCGGACCTGACCGATGCCGAAAGGGCGCTGGCGGCGGACAGGGTGCAAAAGAATCGCAAGGAAGCGGCAGCGCTCATCGAAGCACTGCAAAAAAGCCCGTTAGGGTCTGCCGGTATTGACTCGAAAAGCAGGGTGCGGCAGCACCCCTGGCCATCGCCGAGAGCGGGTGGGTCCGGGTCGATGCGCGTTCGCGGCGGGCCGGGCTGGCGGCCGCGGCGGGGCATACTGCCCTGCGGCGGACGCGGCCCTGCCCGGCGTGGCGAAGGCGCATCGGAGGGAGGGCGGGCAGCGCCCGCCCTGGTCCCTCCTTCTGCCAGGGATCGTCACCGCATGGGCGGAGACGGCGTGCCGGCTCCGTAGAGCCGCGGCCAGCCGCGGCGGCATAGAGCCCGCCCGGCCCTGCCGGGGGCTCGACGAGACCGCGATACTGGCTCACTTGCGTAACAAGCTGCGTTCGAGCGATGTCTGGGTCGAGCGATCTTCCGCCTATCGGCGTTTCGACAGCTATCTCCTGCCGGAGCGAGCCGCCGCGCCGATCGTCGCCGAACTCGGGCTGCCCACCGCGTATGCGACTTTGGGTTGAAAGAGACCCATCAGCGCAATGGCATTATTCGCATAATGACATAAACATCTCGTTATATGGTATTGACAATGACCGAAGCGGCTGTGATTGTGCGCATGTCGTGGTTCTCCGCGCGGCACTGCCGTAGCGGAGCTAAGAGGGAAGCCGGTGCGATGCCGGCGCTGCCCCCGCAACTGTTAGCGGCGAGCCAAGTCCATTGATGTCACTGAGGCGAACGGCCTCGGGAAGACGGGCAGAGGCTTTGACCCGCGAGCCAGGAGACCTGCCACGACGAACAACGTCCACGGGCGGGGTGTCTCGGTGGTCGCGGTTAGCCCGGCTTCGTGCCGCCTACTCGCGCCTTCCTTGTCCCCACGCCCCAACCATCGGGGTATAGCATGACTGTCTCTCAACAAATTCCTGTGGCAACGCTAGGGGTGCCGCGTATCGGTCGACGGCGGGAACTGAAATTCGCGCTTGAAAGCTACTGGTCCGGAAAATCTCCCGCTTCCGACCTGCTCGCGACGGCGAAGGCGCTACGCGCCGCTAGCTGGAGAGAGCAGCACGATGACGGCGTGTCGAAAATCCCGTCGAACGATTTCTCGGTTTATGACCATGTGCTCGACACCGTCGCCATGGTCGGCGCCGTGCCGGCGCGATACCGCCTGGACTGACGGCGAGGTCCCACTCGATATCTATTTCGCCATGGCGCGCGGCAACCAAGGTCAGGCCGCGGATTGTGGACATGCCGGTGACGAGTATGCGGCCAACGGGCATGGCCTTGCCGCGATGGAAATGACCAAATGGTTCGACACCAACTATCACTACATTGTGCCGGAACTCACGGACGATCAGAGCTTTGCCCTCTCGTCGGCGAAACCGGTCGATCACTTCCTCGAGGCCAAGGCGCTCGGCATCCACACTCGCCCGGTCCTGCTTGGACCGGTTACCTTTCTCAAGTTGGCGAAGTCACCTGAGGAAGGTTTCACCCCTATCGCGCTCCTGCCACGGCTGCTGCCCGTCTATGGGGAGCTCCTGCAGAGGCTGAAGCTCGCGGGAGCCGATTGGGTGCAGATCGATGAGCCGGCGCTCGTGCTCGATCTGACTCCCAACGAACGGAATGCGCTCCAATTCGCGTACTGCCGGCTGTCGAAAGCAGCACCCGAGTTGAAGATCATGGTCGCCACCTATTTCGGATCGCTGGGAGACAATCTCGAGACCGCAATTTCTCTGCCCGTGGCGGGACTGCACGTCGATCTTGTGCGCGCTCCAGAGCAGTTGGAGACCGTCAGCCGAATCGCGCAGAAGGAACTTGTGCTCTCGCTCGGGCTGATCGACGGCCGCAACGTCTGGCGCGCGCACCTGCCTGCCATACTTGACCGCATCAAGCCGATCGTCGCCGGCTGGCCGCTGGACCGCGTGGAGATCGCCCCATCCTGCTCGATGCTGCATGTGCCGATCGACCTGGACATGGAGACGGCACTCGATGCGGATGTGAGGTCGTGGCTCGCCTTCGCGGCGCAAAAGACCGACGAGCTGGTCGTGCTCGCCCGTGCCTTGGCCGAAGGCCGGGACGCGGTTGCCGCCGAACTGGAGGCGTCGGCTGAGGCTGCCGCAGTTCGTGCGGCATCCGCGAAGGTGCATGATCCGCTCGTCGAAGGCCGGGTCGCCAGCATCAAGGTCGGCATGACGCGCCGGAAGAGCGCATTCGCCGCGCGCTCCAAGCTTCAGGCCGACACGTTTGGCTTGCCTTCCTTCCCCACCACGACGATCGGCTCCTTCCCGCAAACAGCCGAGGTTCGCAAGGCGCGGGCAGCTCATGCTAAAGGCGAGCTGAGTTACGTCGACTATGAGGCGTTCCTGAAGAAAGAGATAGAAGCCGCCGTTCGCTGGCAAGAAGAGATCGGACTCGACGTGCTGGTCCACGGCGAATTCGAGCGCAATGATATGGTGCAGTATTTCGCCGAGCAGCTCTGCGGCTTCGCCTTCACGCAACACGGGTGGGTGCAGAGCTATGGCTCGCGCTTTGTGCGACCCCCAATCATCATTGGCGATGTGTCGCGACAAAATCCGATGACACTACACTGGTGGCGATATGCCCAGTCGCTGACGCCGAAGCCGGTGAAGGGCATGCTTACCGGACCGGTGACGATCCTCAACTGGTCCTTCGTCCGAGACGATCTTCCGCGCTCAGCCGTCTGCCGCCAGGTCGCGCTCGCAATTCGCGATGAAGTGAGCGACCTCGAAAACGCCGGCGCCAAGATGATTCAGATCGACGAAGCCGCACTGCGCGAGGGCTTGCCGCTGCGCGAGGCCGACTGGCAGGCCTACCTCGACTGGGCCGTCGAATCCTTCCGGCTGGCTTCAACGGCGGTCGGCGATGCGACCCAGATCCACACCCATATGTGCTACTCCGAGTTCGGCGATATCGTGGACGCGATTGTCGCAATGGATGCCGATGTGATCTCCATTGAAACCTCGCGCTCGCAGATGGAACTGCTCGATACGTTTCGAACCTTCAAGTATCCGAACGAGATCGGTCCTGGCGTCTATGACATTCACTCGCCGCGGGTCCCGGAAGTGGGCGAGATATCCAACCTCATCATGCTTGCGCGTGATCGATTGTTGGATGGCCAACTGTGGGTGAATCCCGACTGCGGTCTCAAAACGCGCAGATGGGAGGAGATCCGCCCTGCCCTGATGAACATGGTGGCTGCGGCACGCGCAATTCGGGAAAAAGCGCAGAGGGCGTAGGGCTCGGTGCCACTCGCCGGCGGTGAGCGGCAACGCCACACACCGGGGCAATCTTGGGGAGTCTATCCGGCGCACCCAAGGCAATCGAGCTGCCGGTGACGAAGCGCCTCGACAATCCTGGCCTGGCTGAGGCCCTTGTTATGGCGTGTCGAAGTCAGCTGTTCCAGAGGCCGGCGTTAGCGGGCGATCGAAATGGACTTGGGTATTAAATGAGCCCGGCCAGAAACGAGACGGTGGGCGATGCCGAGCGGCCGCAGCTAGGCCCGCGGGCCCCTTGTGTTTTGATGATCGAACATCCGGCGCCGGACTAGGAAGCCATCGCGAAAAGTGCGGGGTTGGCTGGCTCATGGCGGATGCCCGTTCGGACCGCGCCAAATGGCGGACCGGCCCTCAAGCTGATCAATATCCGGACTTTCGCAACCGGTATGGAGCAACTGGCAGACTACCTTGAAGGAATTGAGAACTGGTTTGCTCAACTGATCGAAGACAGGAACGAGGCGTACGGCGAATGAAGCCTACCGGTCGTTCACCCACCGCTTCCAATAATCTCCTAAGGAAGAATCACCAGCCGGGATGGCAATCGCTATTTCGCCGAGCCTGCCCCAAGATCAAGCGCTCGCAAATATTCGCAGCGGGATTCGCCAAGTCTCCATCAGATATGCAGCGGTCGCTGCAAAGAGCTCTAGGTGCGCCGGTACGACCTTTGCGCGAGAGTAACCCGGCTGAACAAGCGTTACCGAAAACTCAGCATGCAGCTCATGGCTCTGACTGATGAAAGTCATCAGAATAGCAAGGCTTCCGCGCTCGAATCGGGTGGGTTTTCCGGCAGAATTGCGGTTGAGCTCTCGCCGACGCAGATGGTCCAACAACTTCGTGAATCGCTCAGCCCAGCGTACGGACTTCTGAGCCTGGCCACAGACCTCGTACAGGTCTTCGACTCGTGCGCCGGGCAATTTTCCAGAGGAATATTTGCAGTGAAAGAGGTCGATGATCAATGTTCGGCCGGAGCGCCGGATTGCGACAACGTCGGCCACTTCGCCAGCCCCGTCATCGTCGAAAATCATGTCGTATGGAATGTCGCTGTTTCGCAACATGTCAACAACGCGGCCCTGAACAGTGTCGGTACGTTTTGTGGGGCCTTGGGATTCCGCCCTGATATCAACCCCGGACCAATCCTTTGGAAGGATTTTTTCCGGATCAAAGGCCTGAAATTCCGTATCTTTCGATAGTTCCAAAATATCCGGTGCCACGAGGGTATCACCGTCGGCAAAGTAAATATGTGGGGGGTCCTCATGGAATAGTTCAACGAGCGGCTTCTCCTTGCGCGCCCGGCCCCTAACCACCTGAACATCCTGGCCTGCCTTCTGCGTAAACAAGGCGCCACTAGCTCCAATCCGAAGTTCGAAATGGGAGCTTAGTTCGCCGCTCGAGACCCTAAACTTGATCACGTCGGTGACCGCAAATTCGTCGAGCTCAATTTCGCAGTTATAGAGCGGGACCGATTGCCCTTCGATGATAAGGTCGACTCGGTCCTCCGCGGCCTCGAGAAAGGTCTCAGGCCAAGCGATGCCTATGGCAATTTTGGCTGATGGAACCGCCGTCAACCGCTTGGGGCGAACGACGTTTCGAAGAATCGTTTCCGGTGTGATGTTATCATTCAGGACCTTGCGCCCAATATCGTGGCACCAATCGATCCATTCCGAAAAACTGTTAGACGACTGATACGACCAAAACTTGCCTTTCTGTGAGCATCCGATTGTTTCCTTGGCGGGGTGGGTACCGATAATGCCGCCATTTTCGTCAACTTCCTGTACGTCAACGTAGCCAAGCCCGAACAGATTGGTCTTAGTCCGCGACCGGTTCCCCGGAAGCGTATCCAGTTGATCGGCGATATCCGATCCCATGAATTGCGAATAGCGCACCGGTTTTCTTTGCGTTTCGCTAAGCCCCAGACTTGTCAACATCAGGCGGCGGAACCCATAAAGGGCCCGGAAGACCTGTTCGCCTGTTATCCGCTGGACGCTGTCGCCGGCCAGCGCCTTGGCCAACTCCGTGTGCAGATCGGCGAGATCTGAGCCGTGTATGAACAGTAAAGCGAGATCCGGGTCCCAATGGGCCATAACCAGATTGTAGCTGACGTTGCGAACGGCTTTGACTGACGTCCAGCGTAGCCGTTCTTCATCACGCCTTACGAAGAGAACAAGGCGGCTCTCCGCATTAATTGCCGGAGGCTCCACGATTGTCGACCAAGGCCCGGAGCTTAGCTCTACACCTTTGGGGTCCCACTCCGTACAGGTGGTCCGGTATATCACGGTGCTGAAACGCGGCTCGATCGTCTCCAGCGGAAACGTTTCGATTGCGGCATCGGGGAAGCCCCCAAACAGATCTTCACGGCGGCGTTCGCGTTCGGTGCGGTTGTGGCCGATGACCGCCAGAATATGGTTCCAGTCGGCGTCCTCGGCAAAGAGCGCATTGAGGCTGCTTGCCGTATCCCCAGCCTGGACATTGGCGATGACAGTGGCGGTGCCTAGATCCTGGCGCGACCGCGTAAAACGCCCGATGAATTGAAGCGTGACAGACTCGCTCTTATGCTTGTCATGGAGCCCGGCAATCTTGAGATCAGGCAGATCGAAGCCCTCCCCCAGCATATCGACACAGACTATAATCCGTGAGCGGCCCGAGCGTAGCTCCGTAAGTGCAGCGGCCCTTTGCAAGCTCGACATGTCACTGTGGATCAGTGTGGGGACGGCTTCGGGAGCTATCGCAAGATAAACCTGATGCAACGCTGTGGCGTGATTGACTGAGCCCGTCCGGGCCATCGCCAAGTGTTTGTACCCTTTCGCCTCGTCTTCCAGCAGTTGGTTTTTTACGCGAAGCGCGATTTGCCGATCGGTATCGCTCTCCCCGTGTCCATGGATCGGCACATAGGTTATTGATGTGAAGAGCTTGTCTTTCTGGGCGCGTCGCAGGGGATAGACGTAAATGAATTTCCCATCGAGACGGCGGCCGTCATTGCGAAACGGCGTCGCTGTAAATTGAAGAATCGCTTTGCCGCTGAACAAGGCTTTGAAGTCGCGCCAGGTGTTGGCGCCGACATGATGCGCCTCATCAACAAACAGATGACTCATGGATGCGGCTAAATGAGCTCTTAGCTCCTCCGACATCTTTGTCAGCAGACTCATTGTGGTCACGACCACATTGGACTCAGCCACAAGCTCATCGATTTGCTGGGCAGTCTTGAGCCCTCTAGAGAGGATGGCCACTGAAGGGTGGCGTAGGTCACTCGGCACTAAACCCGCCGTCTTCAAAACGTCGAGCTGGGCGAACTTCAAACCAATTTGCCGGCGGAGAGGGTCAGACGGGACGATTACCAAAAGCCGCGGGATCTGCTCGGAAACCAATAGCGCCGCCATAGTATCGGTCTTGCCAGCTCCGGTTGGCAAGACAAGCGTCGCAGGCAGGGTAGAAACACTCCAATGGGCCTTTACTGCATAGATAGCTCCGACCTGAGGCGGCCGCAGGCCCACCCGCGTGCGTCGGTTCCCCTCATACTCCTCGCTGATCAGATTGAACCGATCTTTCCAGGATGCGGTAACAGCATCACGTCCGGGCTGCCCCAGCCCTAGCTTCCTTGGCTTAGGCCCGATCCAGATGCCCGTGCCAGCCTCTAGTGCCTGTGTGACGGCCAAGGAGGAAGAAATGTCCGGGATTTTTAAGACCGCGTCGCAACCCAAAAGTGAAGCTGTGTCGTAGTCGACGATTGCGATCGAGCCCAATTCCGGCGAGACGGCACGCCAAGATGTTCGCCCGCGTATCACCTGTCCTTGTTGGAGTGTTGCAACAACTTGTCGCGCGGGATGGGCGACTTGAATTATTCGATTTCCGCCGATGTGACCGAAAACGGCCAAACGCTCTGGAACTGAGCAAGTACATTTTATCGCAAAGAGATCGTCCATAATCGTAAGCAGCGCCCCCCGGTGTACCCTTTTATAATCTGATGAGTATCTGGCGTCCGCAAAAAACTTCAAGGTTGTGAATACTTGCAAGCCGAAATCGGAAGCGGCGGGGTGCCGATTGCCTGTTTCTGGGCCTCCGACAAAAAAAGGTGCGTGCGCTTTGGTAGCTGGCAGCGCGCGGTTACATGAATGTTCCATGGCGACAGGTCTTGACGGGGCTATCTACCTAAACCACTGAAATCCATGGTGCCGGCAGAGAGGATTGAACTCCCGACCTTCTGTTTACAAATCCGGCAGATAGCGGCCCATGTCTTCTATCCGGCAGTGGAGGTGCTGCCGGAAGTCGACCACCTCGAAGGCCGTGCCAAGCGCGACATGGCGCTGCGCAAGGCTTGGCTGGTCACCGCCAACGACCAGATGCAGGAACTCTGCAACTACATGGGCATCCTGTTCCTGACCATGGCGCGCCCCAGCGACCTGTCCAAGGCGGAATTCGATCACTTTGATTTGGACAAGCTCGTATGGCACAAACACAACACCAAGGGGATCAAGCTGTCGCGCTCGCTCTATGAGTATGCCTACCGATCGGTGCCAATCCACGCCAGGGTTGCCGGGATGGTGCAGGCCCAACGCGACCGCTGGCCCGAGAGCAAGTTGCTGTTCCCGTCACATACGGACATGACCCAGCCCCGCGACAACTTTCGCAAGGGACTGGACAGGTTCAAGGCCCTCCCCGGCGTCCCCGAGTATTTCCAGCTCTACGACCTGAAGCGGATTGCGATCTCGCTGATGCTCACCGGCCAAGGGTGACGTTGCCCCCAGTTTCTATCCAGTTTTGAGTTCGTTTCCGGCCTGGGTTGTGCCCTGCTGGGCGGGTGAAGCGACGGGCGCTGGCGCGGAGCCTTTGGCATAGCGCAGCGCGAGCGACCGTCGCGGATTGAAGGTGCTGGCGAACTCGGCCGGGGTCTGCCAGGCGATTTGGGAGTGCGGCCGCGCGGTGTTGTAGTCGGCGTGCCACAGGGCGACGACACGAGAGCGTGCATTATTGCTGGTCCCATTCTCGCCAGCGATGATCCCGAGGCAGACTTCGGAAAAGGGCCGATCCCGTACCCCATCCGTTTCTTCAAAATTGTATGCGTGCGCGAAACAGAGGGTAACAAAGGCCTACGGGTCTTCGGCTTTACGTTAGCCAACAGGACGTCGTGACCCGTTTCGGAATCGAACGCTTTGGGCCAGGGCGTTTCAAGCGCAACCAAGCTCCACTCACCGAAATCGAGGGCGCTTCGGGTCTCCGCTTCGACCGCAAGCTGCATGCCAGCGACGTGATGAAGGGGCAAGCCTCACGTGCCGTGGCGTCCGTGGGTGACATTTCCGGCAGCGAAAGTGTAATCTAACGGGGATCAGGTTCTCCGTCCGCTGATCCGGCGCTACGGCAAGGATGCGCCCTTCAGTTCGGTCGAGCACCCTCTTTTCTGTACGAGCTGCGATCGGGTGGGCCTGTAAGGCTGGAGAGACATAAGTCGCTGAGGAACCAGCCCCGCCTTTCAGGATTCCACATCCCGATCCCCCATGCTGTATGTCTGAACGGTAGCCATGACGATTTCCCTATGGCAGACAGGCGAAAAGCGACACCCTGATGAGGGTTGTGATGCCGGAGATAACGCCGAAACAGCCGGATCAGGACATCGGCAAAAGCGCCTCTCCCTCCTTCTGGTTCGGCCCGACGACCAACAGTCATAACTACTCCATCACCTACGTTCCTCGCGCCGCATGGGGCAGTTCCGTTTTCGTCACGATCTGCGGCCGCCAGTCCCCGCCTCAAAGCTGAGGTTCGGTGCGCATCCCTTGCTGGGCCGCTCCCCGAATGTGTGGGCCGGTTAACATGGAATTTACCGCAGCGACGGAGAATTAGGGAGCGATGCTTTAAGCATATCGGTTGAGCAATCGCTTTTATCATCCGATTCGGAAACATTTGAAAACAAGTCGATGTTTTGAAGTATTTCTTCCCGCAAGAGGACCCATGTCCCAACGGCTCATCGAGTACTTTTTAAGATCAGAGGCTCAACTCGTAGGCGTCATCATCGCTCTGTTTGTCGTCAGCCCGGCGTTGTTTTACTGCCTATTGTTACACTTCGCCAACTAAACCCCAGAAAGGGCGCTCATACCGGTGCACCCTTTCCTTGTCTACTACCCGTTTTGAACCAAGACGGTCATACACACAGCTCCGGCTAGCATACACAGCAACGAGCATGTCACGACGAACACTGCTCCGAACCCCCCAAAAGTCTTATTTAGGGCTTCAGCAAACGAAGCCTCTTTAGAGATCGCCTCTCTATGGTCTCTCCAGCTTTTGAAGCTGTAAATTACGAGTAAAATCGTTGAACCCAATACTAAAAAGAATGACAAACCGAAGAGTCTGATCGAGCAGGTTAGAAGCCAGCCCGCCTTCACTGCGCTTCTGCCGAAGTCTGTTGTGGCAATGTAAAGCCCAGCGAAAAATGCAAGCCCGCTAAAAATGGCCAACACGGCCATGAACGTCACCGACAATTTTACGACCAGCGCACTGTGGTGGGCGGCGGATATGGAATTCGCGTGAAAGTCTCCGTGGCTCATGTCACACCTCTCAATCTAACAGCCAAACCGACACGCAATGCGCGCAGGACTAAGGACAATTGCAAGATTTTGGGGAACGTGAGCGGCACGTTATCCGGCTGCTTATTTTATCGCCGCTGCTTTTTTGTTTGCGCATTCGCAAACGCCCCGGACACTGTTTGCCACTCGCAGCGACATTTCTAGCCAGATACTCAACAATAAGCTGTTCACTGCTCGGTAGGCAACGTCATTTTTGCATGGTGGTCATGCGATAGACGCATAACTCGGTGAGTTAGAAATTTTCTGGCCTCCCGGAAACAGCACTTTATCTGTTAAAGGTCGTTTTGCGCTCACATGAACCAGAGCCAGCAGCATAGTTTAGCCAAGGGAGAGCATTTGAAGTGGCAAAGCTATTTTTTTCGTACTCGCACAAGGATGAGGAGCTTCGAAACCGGCTGGAGGTTGGGCTGAAGATGCTCCAGCGCCAAGGCCTAATAGAGACTTGGCATGATCGACGTATCGCGGCGGGGGACGAGTTCAGCAAGGAGATCGACCGTCATCTCGAGGACGCTGACGTTATCTTGTTACTGGTCAGTCCGGACTTCTTGGCCTCAGACTACTGTTACGACATCGAGATGGGCCGTGCCATGGAGCGCCATCGAGCTGGCGAGGCACGGGTCATTCCAGTCATCCTGAGGCACTGCGACTGGCATGCCGCGCCGTTCGGCAAGCTGCTCGCGGCACCAACCGACGGCAAGCCTGTAAAAAGCTATCCTGACATTGACGAGGCATTCCAGAGCGTGACAGTTGCCATTCGCAAAGCGCTTGAGGGGGCAAAACCCGCCATCCTCAATCCCGCGCCGGTACGTAACGCGCCCGCTGCAGCGCATCTCAGTCCTGCGCAAGGCCCGCGTTCCAGCAATCTTAGTCTCCCGAAGGTCTTCACTGATCGTGACCGTGATCGCTTTTTGGAAGCGAGCTTCGAGTACATATTGAGTTACTTCAGGAACTCACTTGATGAGCTGAAGGCCCGCAACGACGGCATCGACACCAGCTTTCGCGTCATAGATCAGAACAAATTCTCCGCAGCCGTTTACCGGGCCGGTAAGGAGTTATCCCGCTGCTCGATCTCTCTTGGCAGCGTAATGGGAAAGGGGATCGCCTATTCAAATTCTGATCACGGCAATGGTTTCAATGAGCAGCTGAGCGTCGATAATGATAATCAAGGACTTTTTCTAAAAAGCCTTGGCATGGCGTCAGCTCTTGGCGGCAACCGGAATGTCAAACTGACGCAGGAAGGCGGCGCTGAGCTACTTTGGGGCATTCTAATCCGCAATCTTCAATGACCAGAACCCTTGGCTTCACCCAATTGTCTGACCGCGCAAATCTTGGGTGACAAACAAATTGCAGCTCGCCGAGGGCCTGAACAGCCGGCAATCGTCTTGAGCGCCACTGAGGTGTCGGGCGAATTGAGAAACTGCCCCCTATTGCCTCACCGAGGAATGTTACCGAACGCGATAGGGCCGACGTGGGCCCTTTCTCCAATCCGTCGCGGCGGAGGGAGATAGCGGCCAGCTCTTCAACCAACCGCTATCGAGGATGACCAGCCCAGCCATTTCCATGCGCCAGACCTTCACAAGCCATTGCACCATTCTCAGGTTCTTTTCCTTAAAGCGCGAGGGGTCGATCTTTGTCAGGCGTTGCAACACACTTGCTGCCGAGAGCGCCGGGTCTTCCTCGAGCCATCCCTTGATCTGCGCCTCGAACGGCTCGTACATGCTGGGTCTCTTCGGATAGGGGCGTCGGCAACGGAAGGGCATATTCTAAGGTCAACGCACCTTCGCGGGGTGTCACGCTCTACGGACGTGCATCGGCCATCAACACTCAGCCAAAAACATAAAGCGAGCAAAATGGACGATTTGACTGTGGAGCTGGTGCGGCTGGTCCCGGCGGCGGATCGCTGATACTAGCGGCCTCGTCAGGACGAATTCCCGTCTTCGTCAGAAAGAGGATCTTGTCGTGAAGCTGCTCGGCCAGCCACACCCGCCGGGCCGCAAACGGGTTCCGGCTGCTCATTCGCGTGGTCTAGCTGTGAAAGCTGGACATACTGCACTCTTTGACGCGCCTCGCGCCAGTCTCAAACATGTCGTCGAACTCTACACCTGCACTTTTCCACTGCCCGATCTGCAGGCGGCGATCCACTGCATCGCGGAGGTTGGATCTTCCAATATGGCGACCCGTTTCGCAAAGCCGAAAAATGCATTGCGCGCCGTGCTTACCGGCTTGCGCCCGTCGTATGCATCGTAGCATGCCCTCAGGGCGGCTTCGTGGATCAGGTCTCTGCGATCTTCCGGCCATTCATTGAGAAAATCGATTGCATCCGCAAGGCCGGCAATCTCTTGGATGAGGTGCGTTGCGCGCTTCACAAAAAGGGGGCTGCTGAAAGCCTTAGCGTTCATTCGTTCCTACCAACCTTCCAAATAGCCGTTTGCGTGAGGAGGCGCCCGCATCGACGCGGCGACTATGGCACAGTGTGTTGTCAGGACGATGACGGTTCAAGAGGGAGATCCGCGACTGCGGCCGGCTGTGTAGCGTTCCGCCAACAGATCTTGCAATGGCTTGGTTGCCATAAAACGCTGTCGTCACTATTAAGCTATGAATTGATTCCCCACCGCCTAGTGTAAGCCCGCAGGAGCGTTTTCATGACCGAAGAAACTGAGAGCAAAGGTGACAGCCTCATCGAACTCACCGCCCATGTCGTCTCAGCCTATGTTTCGAATAATCCGGTTCCCGTCGGTGAGCTGCCTGGGCTTATCGGCCAGATCCACGTCGCATTGACAGGCACTGCTGGTGGTGCCGCACCAGAAAAGCCGGAAGCTCTCAAGCCTGCCGTACCGATCAGAAAATCGGTTACACCCGATTACATTGTCAGCCTTGAGGACGGTAAGAAGTTCAAGTCGCTCAAGCGTCACCTGGCTACCCACTATGGCCTTACGCCTGACGAATATCGCGCGAAATGGGAGCTGCCGGCGGACTATCCCATGGTGGCGCCGAACTACGCTGCGGCGCGCTCGGCATTGGCCAAGACCATGGGTCTGGGCCGCAAGCCGAAGGAACCGGGAACGCCGGCACCTGCCAAGCGTGCCCGCAAGAAAGTCGCAGCCTGACCGCACTTTTTCAGGATCGACCAAGCGGATGCGGCATCATTTCGCACTTGCGATATGAAAATTGTGCATTGCAATATCCGCGGCTATCGGTATGATCATGTTGTCGGCCATCTACTCCTCCCAGATGTCGTGCCGACGCTGATTGGGGCGCACCTCCTCCCGCGTCTCATTCGAAATAGAGCCCGCTGCCACCTCCTCCCGGCAGCGGGCTTTTCTTTGTCTGAGGCTCGATTTCGGTCCAGATTCAACGCATTTAGCTCTACGCCTTTGTACCGCGGCACCGCCTGTCGCATCTTTCGCGCGACCTCTGTCCCGCCAGCATCAAAAATCGCGAAGCGATCGCCGCGGTTCCGTCAGATCACATTCAGCTCCCGAAACGCCCGCCCCTCAGCAACCCGGCTGTACCCGAATGCCGAGCAATCCACAGTGCGAAAGCCGCCATGCACGATCAGCTCGGCCAGCGCCTTGCCAACGGCCGGAGCCTGCTGCAAGCCGTGGCCGGAAAAACCGTTGGCGAAGAGGAAATTACCGACCTCCGGGTGTGGGCCGATCACCGCGTTCTGGTCGAGCGTGTTGTAGTCGTAATGGCCGACCCAGGCGCGCGTCGGCTTGAGCGCCTCGAATGCTGGAATGCGGGTCGCCAGCACCGGCCAGATCACCTCTTCGAACAGCGGCCAGTCGGGGTCGAAGTCGGCGGGATCGGCTGGTCCTTCGCCCTCTTCCGGCTCGGCGCCGCCGGTGATGTAGACCGAGCCCTCCGGCCGGACATAGATGCCGCTTGGGTCGACCAGCAGCGGCATGTCGTCATATTTCTCGCCCGCCTCGAAAACGAAGATATTGCGCTTGCGCGGCTCCACCGGCAGCACCAGTCCGGCCATTGCTGCCACCTTGCAGGCATTCGGCCCGGCGGCATTGACGACGATGCCGGCCTCGAACCGCTCGCCATTGTCGAGGGTCACACCGGCGACGCGCTCACCCTGCCGCTCGATGCCGGTCACCGACGCCGTGATAAAGTCGATGTGCTTCGTTCGCAGTGCCTTGCGGAACAGCATCAGCATCGCATGCGCGTCGAACCAGCCTTCGCCGCTGCGGCCATAGGCGCCGGCGGAAATGCCCTCGACCGACAGCCACGGAAAACGGCGGACGAGCGTCTCGGCATCCTCGAGCACGATGTCGGCGCCCTCAGCCATCTGCGCCTCGTGGTTGGCCCGCAGGATCGGCAGCCCGTTCTCGCCGGCAAGGATGAGATAGCCGCCTTCGCGAAAGCCAATATCGGCGTCCGGGCCAAACTCTTCCCTGAGCCGCCGGAACAGTTTCAGCGTGAACTGCGACAGGCGGATGTTCTGCGGGATCGAGAATTGCTGACGGATCGAGGCCAGGGACAGCGTCGTCGCCGCACGCGCGAATTGCGGGTCGCGCTCGACAAGCGCGATCGAGCCCGAAAACCCCTCCTCGCGCAGATAATAGGCGACCGAGGAGCCGACGATGGCTCCGCCGATTATGACGATGTCGTAGCGCATTTTTTGTCGCCTTTCCGGTTCAAACCGTCCGTGTCGATCACACAGCCGTCAGGATGATCTCGAAGTGCATGCCGCGTGCGGCCGGGGGCGCGGGTCTAGCGACTTGACCTGTTGCCACACGAGTTGGCGATGGCGGGTGAGCAATACATGCGACAGGTCGAGCTGCTGGAGCCTGCACGAGGCGAGACGGGCAGCTCCTCGCAACATCGGCCGGCTAGATCAAACCCCGCCTGCTCGGCCTCGCGGCGCAGGTTCTGGCGTGGCCTTGGGCCGATTTGCTGGATGACCAGCCCGGCTGCCAGCGAGCCGAGATCGCCGCACTGCTTCAGGCTGCGGCCTTGCGTGTAGCCGTAGAGGAAGCCGGCGGCGTAAAGGTCGCCGGCGCCTGTGGTGTCGACCAGCTCGCGGATCCCGGTCGCCTCGATGGTGACGGTCTCGTGCCCGCGCACGATGACCGAGCCTTTTTCCGAACGGGTGACGGCGGCGATCTTGCAATCCTTGCGGATCTGCGCCAGCGCCTCGTCGAAGGACGCGGTCTGGTAGAGCGACTTGATCTCGTGGCTGTTGGCAAAGACGATGTCGACGGTGCCGGAGCGCATCAGATCGAGGAACTCGTCACGGTAGCGATCGACACAGAACGAGTCCGACAAGGTCATCGACACTTCGCGCCCGGCGGCATGGGCGAACTTCGCCGTCTGCCGGAACGCTTCCTTGGCGCGCGGCGGGTCCCATAGATAGCCCTCGAAATAGGTAACCGCGGCGCCCGACGCCTTGTCCGCCTCGACATCCTCCGGGCCGAGCTCGACGCAAGCGCCGAGATAGGTATTCATCGAGCGCTCGCCGTCCGGCGTGACGAAGATCATCGAGCGCGCCGTCGGCGGTTCGCCATTGAGCGGTTTTGTGTCGAAGGCGACGCCTTGGGCATGGATGTCATGCGCGTAGATTTCGCCGAGCGCGTCGTTGCAGACCTTGCCGAAGAAGGCGGCGCGACCGCCGAAGGAGGCGACGCCCGCCGCCGTGTTGCCGGCGCTGCCGCCCGAGGCTTCAATGGCCGGGCCCATGCGGCTGTAGAGCAGTTCCGCGCGCCTCGTATCGATCAAATTCATCGCGCCCTTGATGATGCCGTTGGTCTCCAGGAACGCCTCGTCGCACTGGGCGATGATGTCGACGATGGCATTTCCGATACAAAGCACGTCATAGTCCGGCATCAATTCATGTCTCCGCCAAAAACCCACCGGCTTTCTGCCACGCCGGGCGCGGGCGGGTCCGCGAGTTGAAATGGGTTGCCGAATGCGCTTGATCCAGCGGCCATCACGCAGCTGCCGGTCCTGCTTCACGCAGCAAGTCGTCGGCTCTGTCCGTCTTCTCCCAGGTGAACTCAGGCTCTTCACGGCCGAAGTGTCCGTATGTCGCGGTCTTGCGATATATCGGGCGTAAGAGATCAAGCATTTTGATGATGCCTTTCGGTCGGAGATCGAACAGCTCAAGAACAAGGCGCTCGATCCTTTTTTCCTCGATCTTTGCGGTTCCGAAAGTATTGACGAGGATAGACACCGGCGCAGCCACGCCGATCGCGTAAGCAAGCTGGACCTCGCAGACCTCTGCAAGGCCGCTGGCAACGATATTCTTCGCGACATACCGGGCGGCATAGGCCGCCGAGCGGTCAACCTTGGATGGGTCCTTGCCCGAAAAGGCGCCGCCGCCGTGACGCCCCATTCCACCGTAGGTATCGACGATGATCTTGCGTCCGGTGAGGCCGCAGTCGCCGGCGGGCCCACCGACCACGAACCGCCCTGTTGGGTTGACCAGAAATCTGATCCCCGAAGTATCCAGGTGGGTCGGCAGCACCGGTTTTATGATCTGCTCAATGACGCCTTCGCGGACCGTGGCTTGTGAGACCGCCTCGTCATGCTGCGTCGACAGGACTATGGTATCCAGCGCCACCGGGCGGAAACCCTCGTAGCGTACGGACACTTGAGACTTTACGTCCGGACGCAGCCAGCCAAGCTGTCCCGCTTTCCGGACCTCGGCCTGTCTTTTCGTCAAACGGTGGGCGAGTTGGATCGGCAAGGGCATCAGTGTTTCGGTCTCGCTGCATGCGAACCCAAACATCAACCCCTGATCCCCCGCCCCCTGCTCGAGATCCTGCCCTCGTCCTTCGTCAACGCCCTGGCTTATGTCGGGCGACTGCTCGGTGAGAGCCAGAACGACGGCGCAACGTCGACCATCAAAGCCGATGGCATCGTCGTCGTACCCAATATCGAGTATCGTATCGCGGGCAACTTGGCTGTAGTCGATCTCCGCGTGGCTGGTGATCTCGCCAGCCAGAACGACCATCCCTGTCTTCACCAACGTTTCACACGTCTTTACCAATGCCTCACAAGCGACGCGCGCCTTAGGATCCTCGCGAAGGACGGCATCCAGGATGGCATCCGATATGTTGTCTGCCAACTTATCCGGGTGTCCAGCGCCGACGGATTCGGAAGAGAACACGAACTGTCTGGTCATGGAATGCCCTCGCTTCAGGTGTTGGAGTTAGCTGGGATGTTTCTGGATTAGGGTGGCTTACCGGTCGGTGATGCCGGGGACACCGAACGCAGTGCAGAAGTCGGCAACGTCTCTTCGTACGCTCGCATGAACTTTCTGGTCGTCGGGCTGGCGGCAGACCGAGTCAATGAAAGCGGCGATCTGCACCATTTCCCCCTCACGCATGCCCATGGACGTCACTGCCGGCGACCCCAAGCGGATTCCGCTTGTCACCGCCGGATGCCGCTGGTCGCCCGGGACCATATTAAAATTCGCAATGATACCGGCACGCGATAAGCGCTCGGCATAGGCTTTGCCTGATAGCGGCCGGTCCCGGAGATCAAGGATCAGCATGTGATTGTCAGTGCCCCCGGTGACGAGTTCATAACCTCGCTCCAGAAGCGCCTCGGCCAGAGCCCTGGCATTCCTGACCATCTGATGACCGTAGGTACGGAAAGACGGGGTCGCGGCTTCCTGCAAAGCAACAGCTAGCGCGGCGATGATATTCATGTGCGGCCCACCTTGCAGTTGAGGAAACACCGCGCGATCAATCCGTCTGGCGAGATTGTACTTACTCGTGGGATGATAGAGCGCCTGATACCGATCTTCATTCTTCGACAAAATGAAGCCTCCACGGGGGCCGCGGATCGACTTGTGAGAGGTGCTGGTGACGACGTCGCAATGGGCCACGGGATTCGGATGCGCTCCAGCGACAATCAGGCCGCTGATGTGCGCAATGTCGGCCACGAGATAGGAGTTAGCCTCCGCAGCGATTTCTGCCATTGCCGCGTAGTCAAAGACACGCGGATAGGCAGTTCCGCCGGCCCAAATGAGTTTTGGCCGTTCCCGCCTGGCTGTCTCGCGCAAGCGGTCATAGTCAATTTGCTGCGTCTGTTCGTGCAGCCCATAGGGGACGTGTTGATAATCGCTGCCGGAGAAGTTGCCGGCCCAACCATGGGTCGGATGGCCGCCCTCGGAGAGAGGCAAGCTCATCACTTTGTCTCCCGGACTCAACAGTGCTCGATAGGTGGCCTGATTGGCCGGCGAGCCGGAATAAGGCTGGACGTTGGCGTGTTCACTGCCAAACAGCGATTTCAAGCGCCCTATCGCGAGGGTCTCAAGCTCATCGAGGATCTCGTTTCCCTCGTAGTCGCGCTCACCCGGATACCCCTGGGCGTACTTATTCGTGAAGATCGAGCCGGTCGCTTCCAGCACGGCTGAGGAGGCAAAGTTCTCAGATGCGATGAGTTTGAGCGTCGTTCGCTCCTGCCGCCTCTGTCGTAGAAGCAGTTCGTGAACGTGGCAATCGACGTGGACCAAGGAAGACGATCCGTATGCGCCGGGGTCTACGATGGCTGCGTCAGCGGAGTTCTTCATGGTAGTTTCGCGCTCCCATCTGGGCAGATCTTTCAAGATCAAGCAGCAGTCCCCTTCGCCCAGGCGTCTTGCACCGCCTCGAGCCGCTCCAGGTCCCGCTTATGATACCCATCGTCGTGGGGCAGGAGATCGACCAAGAATTGAACCAACCCTCCGTCCTTGCCCTCTGCATTGAGATGATATGAGGACCAAGGACGTTGTCCGTTGCCGCAAAGAAAGTCGGCTCTGGCGAGCATCCGGACGTGTCGCGCAACGCGCTCCCGACGAAGATCGAGAATCTCCGCTAGTTCGCAGACAGTCAGGTCGGCATGCGCGCAAAGGCCCAGGATCCGAAGGCGATCAAGGTGTGCTGCTGTCATTAGACGATCGACCAGTATCATCATTGGTCAGAACGACGCCAAATAGAAGAACCGAACCCTCGTCCTGCTGGCTTGATCATTTCGCGCTCTTCGCAAATGCTGTTCGGCAGCGGACCATAAAACGACACCAGATTTCTGCCGCCACTGAACTCGAAAGTTGTGGTGAGCGTAGTACCATTGACAGCGATTTGCGGTCGCAAAGATCCCGTGAATTTCCTTGAAGGATCTGTTGCAACGCCTAAACAAGAACGCAACGAGATTGGCGAGGCTGGTAAGACGGCAAGCTGGCGAACTGCTTGGGCAAGAGGGGGCGATCGGCGGCACCTTTCCTAGGCGACAGTTCTGACCTGCATGGTGCACCTGATCCGCCGTTTACTTGATTCCGTGTCACGGAAGGACCGCAAAGCCGTCGTGGCGACGCTCAGCGCCATCTGCCGGGGCGTCAAGCCGGCATGAAGGCTCTGGAGCCGTGGCCGCCTTGGCAGTGATTGTTCCCTAGCCAGCGCGTTGGCCCACCTCCTGGCTTGGCGGCATCTACAATACCTCAGTCGGCCTCGCGAGATGGCGGCCGCCCTGCAGGCCACGGGCCGAGCACGCGAGTGGCGTTCGGTCTCTACGAGCCGACGCAGAACGGTGGCGCCTGTCTTGAGAAGGCGCGATCGATGCGGCTGTCGACCACCCGGTGTGCGCCACCGCACCGTGTGGTGACGATAGGTGGCTTTTGGAGCGCAGCACGACTTAAAGTGTTCAGACCCTTACACTGATGAAGGTCATATGATCGAAAACGCTGGCTAAGGCGACGACGCTAGCTATTTGTGCGATGCCGCTTCTGTATGCAAGGTTTCACTCTGTCCGACATCCGACAATTGTTGGATGTCAGACTGGGGGCCAAATCCGCTAAACCGTTGTTTTATGGATTTGTTCTCTCTGGCACGTTCTGTGCAGCGTGGCTTGCGAACGCATCAGCAGAAAATAATCCCATGATCACACTCACTGAAGACGCCGTCGCCGCCATCAAGACCGCGCTTTCCCGCGCCGACGAACCGGCGGAAGGCTTTCGCATCATGGTCGAGGCGGGCGGCTGCGCCGGCTTCAAATACCTGATGGGGCTGGAAAGCGTCTTGCGCGAGGGGGATGCCGTCATGGAGACGGACGGGATCAAGGTGTTCGTCGACGCAAGCTCCCAGCCCCATCTCACCGGCATGACCGTTGACTTCGTCACGGACCTGAAGTCCTCGGGCTTTGTTTTCGACAATCCCAACGTGCGGCACAAATGCTCCTGCGGCAAGTCCTTCGGCTAGCCGCCATCAGAACAAAGATCGGCGCCATGCGAGACGACACCGACAAGGTCTACATCATCAGCGACAAGGTATATTGCATCAACGAAGTAGATCTATGGCGGTTGCTGCGGGTCCTGATTTGACCGCAGCAGCACATTTAGCTGGAAGGCGAAGCTGACAAACGGGGGGCGTTTCTGCGCTTTCTCGCCGCAATTTCGCTCATGCTGCCGGCGGTCACCGCCCATCCGGCGATGACGCGGAAGACATCGTGTTAAGCGGCACGCGCTTCCCATTCGGCGATCTCCGATGTCCGACAATGTCGGATACGCAACATAGCAGACTGCGGATAATCACATTGCCGAGACGAGTTTCTCGTTTGGCACGGTATGTGCGCGATTCCGCAACGCCTCACAAACTAAGGAGAAGTCATCCGATGATCATCCACCAAAGAATGCCCCTCACCTTGATTCACTCAAAGATGACGCTCGAGTCAGGCCTCGCAACATGATGGCTCATCTGGCTCGGGGCTGTCCACCGCCCCACTCTCTCCCACTACTAAGTGGGACGAGCACGCAGCACCCTCAACATAGGAGACAACTCACTTTGCCTCGAACTTTGCCCATCGCCCGATCACCACAAGCTAAGCCATCGCTGAACCTTCGGTCCGGCTGGCTGCGCGGGACGCTTTTTGCGACCGCGCTAGCGTTTGTGAGCACCGCTCCGGTCCTAGCGACCACCGATGACATCAAGGCGACGACTTTCCTGCTCGACAACGGCATGGAAGTGGTCGTCATCCCCGATCACCGCGCACCGATCGTCACCCATATGGTGTGGTACAAGATCGGCAGTGCCGACGAGCCGCCAGGCAAGTCCGGCATTGCCCATTTCTTCGAGCATCTGATGTTCAAGGCGACCAGCAACCATGCCGCCGGCGAGTTGAACCGCGCGGTGGCCGAGATCGGCGGCTCGCACAACGCCTTCACTTCCTATGACTTTACTGCCTACTACCAAAGAGTGGCGCCCTCGGCCCTGGAGCAGATGATGAGCTTCGAGGCTGACCGCATGCGCAATCTCACCCTCACGGATGATGTTATCAACACCGAGCGGGATGTGATCCTGGAGGAGCGCCGCTTGAGGATCGACAACGTTCCGGAATCGATTCTCGATGAGGAAGTCGCCACCGCATTGTGGCAGAACCAGCCCTACCGCATTCCGGTCATCGGCTGGATGCAGGAGATGGAGAAGCTGAACCGCACCGACGCGATAGCTTTCTACAACAAATATTACACGCCCAATAACGCCGTGCTGGTGGTGGCCGGCGATGTCGAACCGGAAACGGTCGAGGCGCTAGCCGAAAAGACCTATGGCAAGATCGCGCGTGGCCCGGATCTGCCGCCCCGCATCCGCCCCGTTGAGCCCGAGCAGAACACCAGGCGTACGGTGACGCTGACCGACGGGCGCGTCAGCGTGCCGAGCTTCACCACGCAATGGGTGGTTCCGTCCTATCACACGGCAAAGCCCGGCGAAGCCGAAGCGCTCGACGTGCTGTCCGAAATCCTCGGCGGCGGCAACCGCAGCCGGCTCTATCAGGAGCTTGTCGTCAGGCAAGGCATTGCCGCGGCGGCCGGCGGCTTCTTCCAGGGCACCATGCTCGACGACACCAATTTCACCGTCTATGGCGCGCCGCGCGGCGACGCCAAGTTTGCCGACGTCCAGGCAGCGGTCGACGCCGAGATCGCCCGCATCGCGAAAGAGGGCGTTACCAGCGACGAGCTGGAAAAAGCCAAGGACCGTTTCGTCCGCTCGATGATCTTTGCCCGCGACGAGCAGGAGGACATGGCCAGCATCTACGGCTCGACGCTCGCCACCGGCGGCAACGTCCAGGACGTTCAGCAATGGCCGGACCGCATCCGCAAGGTCACCGCCGACCAGGTCAAGGCGGTCGCTGCTCGCTATCTCAATCTCGACCATTCGACCACCGGCTATCTCTTGCCCAAGACGGAGAATTGATGTGATGACGAACCAACATCGCGGCGTCGTTGCACGCGCCCTATCCTCTCTCTTTGAAAAAGGGAGGGTCCCGCGCTTCGCTACTCTGCTTGCCATGCTTCCCCTAGCCATTTTCTTCCTCATGCAGCCGCCCATCGCCCGTGCGGCGATGACGATCCAGGAGGTGACGTCTGAAAAGGGCATCAACGCCTGGCTGGTGGAGGACCATACAGTGCCGATCATTTCCATCCGCTTCGTCTTCGATGGCGGCGCGACGCAGGATCCGCCCGGCAAGGAAGGGCTTGCCAATCTGATGAGCGGCCTGTTCGACGAAGGCGCCGGCGACCTCGACAGCGAGGCCTTCCAGATCAAGCTTGATCATGTCGGCGCCGAGATGAGCTTCGAGGCACAGCGCGACGGCACCTATGGCTCGATGCGCATGCTGGCCGAGCAGCGCGACGGCGCCTTCGACCTGCTTCGCGTGGCGGTCAACCAGCCGCGCTTCGACCAGGCGCCGATCGACCGCATCCGCGCTCAGATCCTGTCCGGCATCATCGCCAACGAGCGCGATCCCGACACGCTCGCCCAACGCAAATGGCTGCGCGCGATCTATGGCTCGCATCCCTATTCGAGGCCGGGCGAAGGTACCAAAGAGAGCCTCGCTGGCATCACGCCGGCCGATCTCAGCGCCTTTCACAAGGGGAATTTCGCCCGCGACGGCCTGCATGTCGCGGTGGTCGGTGACATCGATGCGAAGACACTGAATGGAAAGCTCGACCAGCTGTTCGGCGATTTGCCTGAGAAGCAGACCCTCGCCCCAGTCGCCGATGTTAATCCCAAGCTCGGCCAGCAGGTAGAGGTGAACTATAACCTGCCGCAGACGTCCCTGCAGCTGGCCTGGCCTGGCGTCAAGCGCAGCGCGCCGGACTTCTACGCCGCGGTCTTGATGAACCAAATTCTCGGCGGCTCGCCCTTCACGTCGCGTCTGTGGGAGGAGGTGCGCGAAAAGCGCGGCCTCACCTACGGTGTCGACTCCGCTCTGGTCGACCACCAGCATTCCAACGCGCTCGTCGTCACTACGGCAACGCGCGCCGACAGGGCGGCCGAGACGCTCAGCCTGATGCGCAAGGTGGTGAAGCAAATGGCGGAAGAGGGTCCGACCGAGGCCGAGCTCGAGGCGAGCAAGAAAGATCTCACCGGCGCCTATGCCATAAACAATCTGGGTTCCTCCAGCTCGATTGCAGCCACGCTCGTCCAGTTGCAGCTCGACAAGCTCGGTATAGACTACATCGAGCGCCGCCCGGCCCTCATCGAGCAGGTGACACTCGAACAGGTCAGGGCAGCGGCGAAGAGGCTGCTTTCCGCCGAGCCCGCCATTATGAGCGTTGGCCCGCGGCTCACGGGCGTCCCGTGACGACGAATAATCTCGCGCTCAACAATAGCTGAAGGACTCCGCCGACCTACATGTGGCGGATCCGACTATGGTGTGGCAGAATGAACGCCTCGACTTCTGCCTGCTCGCCCTCGCAGAGACGATGCGCGAGGCAATTGCGAACCGCCTCATAGAAGAATACGGCGTCGCCCAAGGCGCTGCCGACGCAACATGGGCGCTTGCCCGCGCAAACCAGTGGTATCGCGAAGGCGAGCACGCCGAGCGCTTCCTCCTCCGCCGTCCACTGACGGCGGAGCCTGCGCGCAACGAAGCCGCGCTCGATCTGATAGTAACGTGGCACGGCGCTCCACTCGGCAATCTTACACATGATGGTTTTGAGTGGCGCTGGAATCCAGACGATCAGGATGGCCCGCCACTTGTTCGCCAGACCACGCCGGGGAAGCTGCCTCCTTTCATCCTGTCGCTGTTGCCTGAAGGCTGGCTTGAATCAGTGTTGAACTACCGCGACGAGCGCGCGATGCTGCGCTCGGGCAAACGCTACATGTCGAACATCAACATCGTCGAGCATGCGAGCGATCTCTCCGCCCTGCCGCCCGACATCCTGCTAACCCGGCTCAATGGATTTACTAGGAACTCTGTCTTCACTGGCCAGTATGCAGGGCCGGGTCGCGGCGATTTAGAGCAGAGTTTCGAACGCAATCTGGCGCAGATTTTCGAGCGTACCGATACGCCCCGTTTATCGGGCATTCAGATCAAAGCGCCGATGTTCCTCAATACCGACGGTACTCTCTCCCCCAGTACCGGCAAACCGTTCACCCACATCCTCAAGCCTGCCGGTACAGGTGGATTCGAGGCCCTGCCAGTGATCGAATGGCAGTCGCTCGCTTTGGGCAGCGCGGCCGGTTTCAAGACGCCCGCGACAGCGCTCGTCCCCATGCCTGACGGGATGCCTCCGGCGCTCCTCGTCGAGCGGTTCGACATCAGAACGAGCCTTGACGACAAGCGTCTTTTGGCGCTTGAGGATTTTTGCTCAGTGCTCGGTGTGCCCACGGAAGCAAAATACGACGGCACAATGGAGCGAATCGCGCGGGCACTAAGACCGCTATCGACCTCCCCCGAAGACGACGTCCTGCTTGTCCTCAAGCGATCCTTATTCGCCTGGCTGATCGCCGATGGGGACATGCACCTGAAGAACATGGCACTGCTGAAAATCGCAGAGCCGGGCAACGCGCAGTTCAGCTCAGTCCGCATGGCTCCGCTCTACGACGCGGTCACGACTCGCGTGTTTCCGCATCTCGAAAAAGACCGGATGACCCTCAAGCTGAATGGCAAAGACGATCGTCTGCGGCGCGCCGACTTGATGCACACGGCTTCGGTCACATAGTGGCGTTCGGCTCCCGGCTTCCCATTCTCCTTGAGAGGCGCAGCCCAGTCCTGCCGGGCTCGCTAGCACGCAATCAGGACAGCCGGGATATCGTCGACGCGCCTTCCTCTTGGCTGGTGCCGCGCGGCTCGTAAGCGCGCTGGTCACGCAGGATCTGGAAGGCGATCGTCAAAAGCTTGCGCGCGATCACCACACGCGCCTTGTTGGTTCCTCTGACCTTCAGCTGGTCGTACTGGGCTCGAAGCTGCGCATCGCTGACGATCGCAGGCGTCACCGCCTCGACGAAAGCCCAGCGCAGCCACTTGTTGCCCTGCTTGATGATCTTGCCGTGATAAGTCTTGCCGCCACTCGAATAGGTCGAGGGCACCAGCCCGGCATAGGCGGCAAGCTTCTTCGGCGTGCGGAACCGCGATATGTTGTCAATCTCCGCGTCGATCAGCCGGGCGAAGAACTCGCCGATGCCAGGGATCGTCTTCAACAGTTTTCACATTGGCATTGGCCTTGGTCATCGCCCGGATCGTTGATTGCGACTGCTTGATGCGCACGTCGATGTCGCCGATGAAGTCGAGACCGCGATCGATCTGGATGCGGTCGATAGACGAGACCTTTACCTGCGCCAGCTGGATGCGGCCGGCCTTGCCGAACAGGTCGCCGAGCTTCTTCAGCAGTGCCGTCTGCTCGGGATAGCGATCAAACACCGTCACGATGCGGTTCTTGGTCATCGTGCGCAGCCGCACGTAAAACATCCGTTCACGCAGGGCCACGCGCAGTTCCCTTGCTCGTTCGCCGGGTGCCCAGGCCTCCGGCACCAGGTCGGCCCGCAGTAGATGCGCCAGCACCGTCGCGTCGATCTTGTCCGTCTTGATCTTGGCGTCGGCGATCGCTTTGACCTTCAACGGATGGGCGAGAACGACATCATCACAGATGTCGTCGAGCCAGTCGTACATCACCATCCAGTTGCGCGTCGCTTCGACAACCGCATGCGAGTTCTCATGATAGCGTTCCAGAAACCCGACCAGCGACTGGCGGTCGTTCTTCACCCGGCCGGAGCGCAACGTCTTGCCGCTACTGTCCTGCACCACCAGATGACTGTAGGATTTGTGGTAGTCCACGCCGATATGGTAATCATAAGAGGCAGTCATGCTTCCAACTCCCTTATTGAGATCTTGCGAACCCCAATAAGGTAAGCCGAAAGGCCGGAAGTGTGACTGCCCCTCGATCATCACCTGCATCTCAGTGATCCGTTCTCTCGCGGGTGCGGCCCTCTTTCATGCCACCTCCTTTGTTGTGACTGCCCAGATGATGCTGCGGGAGGACGGGGCGGACCATCCCATTAATGGTGACGCCCGCGG
>NZ_JBVVQI010000027.1:0-90063 GCF_055811495.1 Mesorhizobium sp. WSM4830
CGAACCGCCCTGTACGGACCCGTACGCAGGGTGGTGTGGGAGGGGAGGAACTGCGAAGCTCCCCCCTATCCCGATTCTGGTCGGCGCCATCCCCTCAAACAGCCTTCTGTTCGGCCGAAGCCAAAGCCCCGCGCTCTGGCCAACGCCCCTCTTGATCGTCTCCTCGCTCTCGTCCATAAGCGCGCCGTCGCAAGACTTTCGCCGCGCGCGAAACGGCCCTCCACAAGCCAGGGAAACACCATGACCGATCAGCCCCCCTTCAAGCCGCTCGTTTTTTCCGGCGTCCAGCCAACCGGCAATCTGCATCTCGGCAATTATCTCGGCGCCATCAAGAAATTCGTCGCCCTGCAGGACACCTCCGACTGCATCTATTGCGTCGTCGACCTGCATTCGCTGACCGCACAGCTCGTCCATGAGGATCTTCAGGACCAGACGCGTTCGATCACCGCGGCGTTTCTCGCCTCGGGCATCGACCCGACCAAGCACATCGTCTTCAACCAGTCGCGGGTGATGCAGCACGCCGAGCTTGCCTGGATCTTCAACTGCGTGGCGCGCATCGGTTGGATGAACCGCATGACGCAGTTCAAGGACAAGGCCGGCAAGGACCGCGAGAACGCCTCGCTCGGCCTGCTCGCCTATCCCTCCCTGATGGCCGCCGACATCCTCGTCTACCGCGCCACCCACGTGCCGGTCGGCGACGACCAGAAGCAGCATCTGGAGCTGACCCGCGACATCGCGCAGAAATTCAACAACGACTTTTCGGACCGGATCGCAGCGCTTGGCGTCGGCGTCGAGATGCAGGTCGGCGAGGAAACGGTGAACGGCTATTTCCCGCTGACCGAGCCGGTCATCGGCGGCCCAGCGGCGCGCATCATGTCGCTGCGCGACGGTTCGAAGAAGATGTCGAAGTCGGACCCGTCGGACCTGTCGCGCATCAATCTGACCGACGATGCCGATGCCATTTCGAAGAAGATCCGCAAGGCCAAGACCGACCCGGAGGCTTTGCCCGGCGAACTGGACGGGCTTGCCGGCCGGCCGGAAGCGGAAAACCTCGTCGGCATCTATGCCGGCCTCGCCGAAATATCGAAAGAGGCGGTGCTGAAGGAATATGGCGGCCAGCAGTTTTCGGTGTTCAAGCCGGCACTGGCCGACCTTGCGGTGGAAAAGCTGGCGCCGATCGCCGGCGAGATGCGCCGCATCTCCGGCGACCGCGCCTATGTCGACGCGGTGCTGCGGGATGGCGGCGAGCGTGCCGGCACATTGGCCGAAACGACGATGAAGACCGTGCGCGACATTATTGGCCTGCTGCAGGGCTGAGCTGCACCAATATCGCCACAGCCGCCGGTCGCTTGCGGGCGGGCTGTGGCGGTGGCAGATTGCGACCGAAACCATCGAACAGGGTGAATATGGTCTCCAAACGCCTCAGCCGCGAAGCCGGTCATCGCCGCAAGTTCCTGGCGATCATCGACGACACGCCGGAATGCGAGCGCGCCGTCGCCTACGCCTCGAAGCGGGCGCAAAGCACGGGCGGCGTGCTGGTGCTGCTCTATGTCATCGAGCCGGATGATTTCCAGCACTGGCTCGGCGTCGAGAAGATCATGCGCGAGGAGGCGAACGCCACGGCGCGCGCGGCACTCGACAGCTACGCCAACAAGGTGCGCCAGAAGCTCGGCATCGAGCCGGAGTTGGTGGTGCGCGAAGGCAAGCCGACCGAAGAGATCCACAAGCTGATCGAGGAAGACCAGGACATCGCCATCCTGGTGCTGGCGGCAGGCGCCGGCAAGGAAGGGCCCGGGCCGCTGGTCGGCGCGGTCGCCGGCAAGGGCGCCGCCTTTCCCATCCCGGTCACGGTGGTGCCGCAGAACCTGTCCGACGAGGAGATCGACAGCCTAGCCTGAGATGTGTCGATATTCAGGTGAGGCCGGCCTGCAAATGGCGGCTTCCTCCGCTTCCGGTGCTCACGTACCCAAAAGTACGCTCCGCTCCGGTTCTCGGAACCCACCCAGTTTGGTCGCTTCGCGCCCGTCTTCGACTCCGGCTCGGCCTGACCTGAATCTCAACACATCTCCAAGCGTTTCAGAGCGCTAGCAAAACATTCCGCCAGCCAGCCGTTCCCCGCGATGCCTTTCGCTTGAATGTCGGGCGGATAAAGCCTAATTAGAATTATTCCAAACTAGCTGCCCGAAACGGGCACGGAGACGGCCATGTTCATCCAGACCGAGTCGACGCCAAACCCGGCGACGCTGAAATTCCTGCCCGGCAAGGAAGTGCTGCAAGAAGGCACTGCCGATTTCCGCGATGCCGACAGCGCCGCGACGGCTTCGCCGCTGGCTGGCCGGCTGTTCGAGATCCCCGGCGTCACCGGCGTCTTCTTCGGCTATGATTTCATCACCGTGACCAAGGACGGCCCCGACTGGCAGCATCTGAAGCCGGCTATCCTCGGCGCCATCATGGAGCATTTCATGTCCGGCGCCCCGGTGATGGCCAAGGCCGGCCCCGCCGCCGAGACCAGCCAGACCGGCGAATTCTACGACAAGGCCGACGAGGAGCTTGTCGTCACCATCAAGGAGCTGCTCGATACGCGGGTGCGCCCGGCGGTGGCCCAGGACGGCGGCGACATCACTTTCCGCGGCTTCGAGAACGGCACCGTGTTCCTGCACATGAAAGGCGCCTGCGCCGGCTGCCCGTCCTCGACGGCGACGCTGAAGCACGGTATCCAGAACCTGCTCCGGCACTTTGTGCCGGAAGTGCAGCATGTCGAACAGGTCTCCTGACGCACCGTTCCATCGTCAACGTCGATAGACAACAAAAAACCGGGCCAAAGTGCCCGGTTTTCTGTTTGCGACGTCTGTGTTGTTGCCTAGACGGTCCGCGTATAAGGGTTTTATATCACAATGACCTTGGCGCCGACCGAGGTGCGGTCGTAGAGGTCGATAATGTCCTGGTTCATCAGCCGGATGCAGCCCGACGACATCGCCTTGCCGATCGAATTCCATTCCGGGCTGCCATGCAGGCGGTAGCCCATGTCGCCGCCCTTGTTGAACAGGTACATGGCGCGCGCGCCGAGCGGGTTCTTCAACCCCGGCTCCATGCCGCCGGCAAACTTGGCCAGCTCCGGTTGCCGCCTGATCATCTGCGAAGGCGGTGTCCAGGTCGGCCATTCGCGCTTCAGCGCGATATGGGCGGTGCCGTGCCATTCGAAACCCTCACGGCCGACGCCGATGCCGTAGCGCATCGCCTCGCCGTTGCCCATGACGAAATAGAGGAACTTGTTCTGCGTATCGACGATAATGGTGCCCGGCTTTTCCTTGGTGTCGTAGTCGACGATCTGCCGGCGGTATTTGAACGGCACCTTTTCGATCGGAACGCGCGGCAGATGATAGCCGGCGTCGGTTACCGCGCCATAGTTGTTGGTGAAGATCTGCGAGCCGATGGTGCTGCAACCGGCGACAGCCGTCGACAGCGCCAGGGCCGCGACGATTGCAAGTGACTTCATGCGCATGAAAAGGTCCGATGCCTGCCCAAACAACAGCGGCTCGAGTCGGCCGCTTTTTTCATCTTCATTCATGCTGGCATTTGCTTTGCTTGCCAAGCGGGCGATGCCTATATCCTTGGCCTCGCGTGTTGGTAAACCTGCGACTATGGCATTTCGGCAACAGCCCCAGCAGGATTATGCTGCAAAATCAATGGGACAAGAACAACAACCGGAAGACGAGGAAATCACCATGAATGTCGGTGACGCTGCCCAGCGCTCAAAAGTTTAGGAACCTGCGCCGTTCGAGAGCAAGCGTTCCCCAGCCTTCGACACGCCGCAAGGCAGGGGCGGCGGTCACGATCCCGGCGGGCGGTACCGGATCGACTTGGCTTTCCCAAGCGCGTCCATCGTCTCTTCGACACTTAACAAGACGGTGGTCTCGTAAGAGCTGAGCGCGCCTCCCGCACCGATGGCGAGCATGACGGATGCCATGGACACATTGTCCGGCGCCTCCCATAGGTTCCAGCCATCGTATTCTCCGAAGGCATACCAGAACCCGTGCAGCTTTCCGCCGACCGACTCGATGTAAGAACGGGCAGCCTCGCGTCTATCCTCGGGATTATCCATCAAGCGCGCCCAGGTTTCGGGCCTGTAGCTGAATCGCGTAAGATACATCGGCATGGTTCGTCTCCTCCCAGAGCTGCCCCCACGAGGATAGTTAAGCGCCGCAATCCGGGAGAAGGCGAGTCGTTTCCGAGGCGTAGTACCGCTGGCTTAGTTGCGGGGCCGCTAATAGACCTGTTTCAATTGCCTTTCCCAAGGGGAGTAAGGTCAATGGCCGCATATCTCATTGCTGATGTCGACATAACCGACGCCGCCGTTTTCGAGGAATACCGCCGGGACGTGCCGGCAACCGAAGCCCGCTACGGGGGCAGATACATAGCTCGCGGCGGAGCCACCAAAGTTCTGGAAGGTGATTGGGAACCTCATCGCCTCGTCATTGTCGAATTCCCAGACATGGCTTCCCTCCTAGCATGGTACGACTCTCCGGAATACGGCCGCCTCAAAGCCATCCGCGAACGCTGCGCAAAGACGAGGATTATTGCACTGGAGGGCATGATGCCGGTTAGTTAGAGGGCCGGGTCGATGACAATGGTAAATCTGAGTTGCCATATCTGGTGCGGTCCGGCGACAGGACAGGATATGAATCAGCAAGCTTCAAACTTGCGGGCGGGAAATGACGGCCAATGATGGGGGGATGACGCCGGCAGCACTCATTGAACGAGACCTACATATCAATATGGCCCCACACCGGATCGGCAGACCTAGGGTTGTGTCATGGCGTTGAAAATGCCGGCGCCAACTATCGCACATAAGACTGCGGCCCCAAGCCCTCCCACAATGATGCACCACCAGGCGCGGCCATTTCCCCGAAGCACGGGATTCATTTTTATCATCCGTCGCGCCAGAAGCCCCTGGTAGAGTGCATAAGAAGACCCGAAACCGGCGAGCCAAATGACGGAAAATACGACGCCCCGCGTGAGCATCCTATTGAGCCTAGTCTGCTCGACCGTCAAACTTGCATTCTCAGTAACCATGCTTCGCCACCTTTTTGATTACGCTGCGACCACTATCGGGCATGCAGCGGTGAATATTAGATCAACCGCGACGCCTCGCGAAAACATAGCTCCCCTCGCTAGTAGGAACCGCATTCATAACGCGAGCAGCCCGCCTTGTGGAAGGGCGGGCCTTGTAGCGCCCGCTCCACAGTATTTTGCAGATAGGTTCGTCAGCCCGGTAATCGCCCCCAAAAAGGCGATTATGTACACGTTGATGGGCAAGCTGGCGCACATGCCGCTCGCCCCAAAACCAAAGCCGAAAGGCAAGGAGGCCCGTTAGGCAATGGATGAGTCACAATGAGCGTCGTCAGCGGTGTGGTGCTTTGTACATCTATTGCTGAAGATTGTTCGAGCCCGAACGGTCAGCTCGTTCTTTTTGGGCGCATACAGGAATGGCTGGCGGAGCGCGCCGGCCCCTTCCAACAACTTAACAGCGTCGAGGCTAGCTTCGGCGGCAGCAAGCATCCGCAAATGTTTGTAGCTGGCGGCGGCTTCAACCATTTCTCCGAAGACGACTTTGCGGCCTACGTGATGTCGCTGCCTTGGCAAAACCCAGAAAACGTTGTGTTGGTGATCGACCCCGAAGAGGGGGCTACCCGCGTCTTCAGACCTTCCTGTTTGTAAAGTACATAATCGCCCCAAAAAACCGCGTTCAAACCGTGAACAAAATCTGGCATGGTGCGGTCATGCCGATCATCTCACCTCTACCCCTCAACCCGCTTATCGACGGTCGCCAGTCGGAGCGTGCCATGCTGGTCAGGCGTGGCGTCCAGCGGCTGCTCAAGCAGATGGACGCGCATGTCTTGCCCGAACTGTCGCTGGCGACCGGGCGCCGCGCCGATCTCGTGGCACTGACCCGCCAGGGCGACATCTGGATCATCGAGATCAAATCCTCGGTCGAGGATTTCAGGGTCGACCGCAAATGGCCGGACTACCGCCTGCATTCCGACCGCTTCTTCTTCGCCACGCATCCCGGCGTGCCCCAGGAAATCTTTCCGGAGGAATGCGGCTTCATTCTCTCGGACGGCTATGGTGCTGAGATTCTGCGCGATGCGCCCGAACACCGGATGGCGGCGGCGACGCGCAAGGCGCTGATGTTGAGGATCGCCCGCGCCGGTGCTGCGCGGTTGCTGGCGGCCGAGCTTGCCGGCGTGTCGGTGCCGGCGCTGGAGGGTGAGAGCGAGTAGGCTTTGCACTCCGCGTAATTGTAGATGCGGCGCTGCCCCTCATCCGGCTGCCGCCACCTTCTCCCCGTAAGTGACGGGGAGAAGGGAGCAAACCAGAGAGAAGCTATTCCATGATGCGGTAGGGCTCCATCTCCTTGACCCATTGGCGCGCGCGTCGATCTTGGCGAACATGGCCGCCTCACTCGTCCCAGGCTTGCACCACAGTCTGCCGCGCGATCAGGCCGTTCTTCAGCTCCAGCATCGCCGCGCAGAACACCTTGGTCCCGTCCGGATAAGCGCAGGCCTGGGTGAAGGCGAGATTGTTGCCGTCGGCGATGGTGGTGTCGACCTTGTGGGTCATCGCCCGGCTGCAGATGTCGTCCCAGAACGTAGTGATCGCAGCGCGCCCGCGGATTTCGCGAGGCTTGCTCGGCGGGTTGTTGCGGTCGATCACCCGCACCAATGCATCGTCGGCATAGAAGCTCGCCAGCAATTTTCCGTCACGGCCCTCGATCGCCTTCTTGATCGCAGCGCCGTCTATCGTCTGTGTCTTGGTCAGCATTTTACCCTCCACAGGCCCTTCTTCTCGATCGGGCGGTTTATTTGATCAGGCGCTGCCCGGCGCTCGCCGTCGGGCAGCGATCTTTCACTGCGACTTTGCCTTGACGGCCGCAAACACCTCGTCGGACTGCTTCTTGAAGGTGGCGAGATCGACTTGGCTGCCGTTGAGCATCGTCGACCAGTGGCGCACGATCGCCGCCATCGCCACCGCCTCCTTGATCTCCTCATCGCTGGCGCCATTGAGCTTGGCCGCCTGCGTGTGGAAATAGATGCAGTATTGGCATGGGATCTGCGAGGCGACGGCGAGGCCCATCAATTCCTTGGTCTTGCCGTCGAGCGCGGTGTTCGGGTTGAGCTGTACGCCCTTGATCTCGGCCCAGCCGCCGGCAACGGCGACATCCGGCAGCGTCTTGAACATGTCCGGCACCGAGCCAAGCGTGGCCTGGATGTCCTTGTAGGCGGCCGTCGCCGAGGCGTCCTCGGCCTTGGCAGGAACTATCGCCAGCAGCGCGCCAACGCCTGCCGCCAGCAGCAGCGATTTGAGTGTCGACTTCAGCATTTTATTTCTCCCTTCGCAGGGCCTTTCCCGGCGATATCCGCCTGGCCTGCATGGGACGAAGTGATAGCGCTTACGCATGCCCGGCCGCTTCGCCCGAAAGCGCCATGGCGCCTATGGCCCGTGCGGGCCAGCGTGCCGGGCCGAGAACGCCGCCGCCGCCGCCCGCGACGGCAGGTCCAGCTTGAGCAGAATGTTGGCGACGTGACGCTTGACCGTGTGTTCGCTCAGCCCGAGTTCGGCGGCGATCGCGGCATTGCTCTTGCCATCGGCGATCAGGTTCACCACCTCGCTTTCGCGCGCCGTCAACGCGGCAGGCTCGGTCGCCTTGGCCTTTGGGCGGCAGGCAGGCTCCAGATGCTGTTCCGAGGTCGCCTGCACCAGCGCAAGCGGTTCATCCAGCTCGTCAAGCGCGATGCGCCCGGCGTCGTTGAAATGAAGGCCTGAACCGGCGGCAAGTTCGGCGACCAGCCGCGACGCAAGGATGTCGCCGCGCCCGGCATGCGTGGCGAGCTGCATCGTCACGCGCGCCGTCAATCCCGTCGGCGGTCCGCGCAACTCGACCTCGCCGACATGCACGCCCTGCGCGCTGGCGACGCCGATTTCCTGCGCCGCATCGCGCAGCGCCGCCGCGCAGCGTACGGCCCGCGCTGGGCCGTCGAAGCGCGCCATCATCAGCTCGCCATGCGTGCCGGCCGGGCGGCCGCCATGGCGTCCGACCAGCAGGCGCCATGTTTCCTGAAAGCGCTGGCTGCGCTCGCTCCACATGCGGTCGCCAAGCCGCGCCGTGTCGTAGATCCGGGTGACCAGCAGTGCCGCTAGCACGCGTTCCACCTCGGCTACCGCTCGCGCTCCGGTCAGGAACTCCTCGATCACATCGGCCACCCGGTCGACATCGCCGGTCCAGATCGGGTGGTCGCGCCCGGGCACCTCGACCAGCCGCGAATTCGGGATCTTCCTTGCCAGGAAGCGGCTGGCCTCCGGGTCGACGCGTGCGTCGTTGCGGCGATGGATCAGCAGTGTCGGTGCGCTGATCGCTTCCAGTACGCCGCGCACGTCGATCGCCGCATTCATGTGGGCCAGGGCGATTGCCGCCGTCGGGCTCGCCGACAGCCGCTCGAAGCGCGCCCACCATGTGGCGAAACGCGGATCGTCGACGCGTCCGGGCGCGAAATGCGGCAGGGTGGCGCCGGTGCCCCATGCGGTCTCCGCCGTCGCGATGAAGGCCTCCAGGCGCTCCGGCGGCATCACCCATTTGTGGAAATGCGCATAGCCGCCATAAAGCGCCAGCGCCCGCGTCCGCTCGGGGTAGGTGGCGGCGAACAGCATTGCCATCGGCGCGCCTTCCGAAGCGCCGAGCAAGGCGGCGCGGCCGCTGCCGGTCGCGTCCATCACCGCGCGCACATCGTCCATACGGGTTTCGAGGCTGGGCAGGTGGTGGACATCGACGCGGTCGGACAGACCGGTGCCGCGCTTGTCGAACAGGATCAGCCGTGAGAACGCGGAAAGCCGCCTCAACAGCCGGGTGTAGCCTTCGTCTTCCCAGTGCAGGTCGAGATTGGAAATGAAACCCGGCACGAAGACGAGATCGAGCGATCCCTGGCCGACCACCTGATAGGCGATCCGCACGTCGCCGCTAAGCGCGTATCGAGTTTCGATCGGCCTCACGAGTTGTCCGCCCGACCCGACGATTTCTTATCGCCGGATCATAGCAGAGCCGCGCAGCTTGCGGCAGATGAAACTTTAGAGCGAGTGAATGTAGGCCCGCGGCACCTACTTCTGTGACGCGGCGGTCTCGGTGTTCGCTCCGCCGACGCTAAAACCTGCGCCCTCCGGCGCGCCCGGCCGCTTGATGTGTGGCGCAGCCGCGACGACAAGCTCATTGAACCCTTCGCCGCCGCTATCAAGCATCTCGAACAATTGCCGGCGCATCCTCGGTTCCCAGAACTTGTTGATGTGCTCGGCGACGCCGGCAATGCCTTGCTCGCGCGGCTTGGAGTGGAAGAAGGCGGCGATCTGGTTGGCCATGCGAACCAGCTTTTCGCTGGTGCTCATGAGGTGGCCTTCGTCATGCGACATGCTTGGCAACTCCGGAAACCACGCGGTCAGGATGGGTGAAAATATCGAAATCATCGCCGCGCACCAGCGCCACCAGCGTCATGCCGGCATCGTCCGCGGTGCGGATGGCAAGCGCGGTCGGCGCCGAGACGGCAATGATGACGGCCGAGCCGATTGCCGCGGTCTTCTGCACCATCTCGACCGAAACGCGCGACGTGACGACGACCGCACCGCCGGCGCCGTCGATACCGGTCCTGGCCAGTGCGCCGGCCAGCTTGTCCAACGCGTTATGGCGGCCGACATCCTCGCGCGCCATGACGATGCCCTTGCCGGGAAGGTAAAAACCGGCGGCGTGGACGGCACCGGTTTCGGCGTGCAGTGGCTGCAGCTTCGACAAAAGCTTGACCGAGCGGACGATGTCATCGGCCTGAAGTGTAAGTTGCGACGCACCGACCGGGTTTACCGAGCGCATCGCCTCCTCGATCGATTCGATGCCGCACAACCCGCAGCCGACCGGGCCGGCCAGCCGTCTGCGACGCGCCTCGAAACGGGTGTTGGCGCTATCCTTCAGCCGGATCTGGATATCGATGCCGGCGCCGTGGTCCTCGACCTCGATCGCTTCGATTTCGTCCGGCGAGGCAATGATGCCTTCGGTCAGCGAGAAGCCGAGCGCGAAATCCTCGAAATCGGCCGGGCTTGCCATCATCACCGCATGCGTGGTGCCGGCAAAGGAGAATGCCACCGGCGTCTCTTCCGGCACCATCCGGTTGGCGGCCGCGGTGCCGCCCGCGCGGCGCGCGAGGCGGCTGATCTGCGCAATGGCTTTGCGGCGCGCGGTCAAAGACTACTCCGCCGCTTCCAGCTTCGCGATGCGGCGGCTTTGCTTCGCCTGCTCGTCATAGTCGCGCTGCCATTCCGACGGGCCGTTGGATGCACCCACCTGCACCGCGGTCACCTTGTATTCCGGGCAGTTGGTCGCCCAGTCGGAGAAGTCGGTGGTGATGACGTTGGCCTGGGTGTCGGGATGGTGGAAGGTCGTATAGACGACGCCCGGCGACACCCGCTCGGTGATCAGCGCGCGCAGCGTCGTCTCGCCGGAGCGGCTGGTCAGCCGCGCCCAGTCGCCGTCGCGCAGGCCGCGATTTTCGGCGTCGTGCGGATGGATCTCCAGCCGGTCCTCGCTATGCCAGACCACGTTGTCCGTGCGCCGGGTCTGCGCGCCGACATTGTATTGCGACAGGATGCGGCCGGTGGTCAGCAGCAGCGGGAAGCGCGGCCCGGTCCTCTCGTCGGTCGCGACGTATTCAGTGCGGATGAACTTGCCCTTGCCGCGCACGAAGCCGCCGATATGCATGATCGGCGTGCCTTCCGGCGACTTCTCGTTGCAGGGCCACTGCACCGAGCCCACCCGGTCGAGAAGGTCGAAGGAAACGCCGGCGAAACTCGGTGTCGTCTTGGCGATCTCGTCCATGATCTGCGACGGATGCGTGTAGTTCCAGCCGAGGCCGAGCGCCTTGGCGAGCTCCTGCGTCGTTTCCCAGTCGGCATAGCCGCATTTCGGCTCCATCACCTTGCGCACCATGTTGATGCGGCGCTCGGCATTGGTGAAGGTGCCGTCCTTCTCGAGGAAGGTCGAGCCGGGCAGGAACACATGCGCGTAATTGGCCGTCTCGTTGAGGAAGAGGTCGTGCACGACGACGCATTCCATCGCGGCGAGACCCGCCGCGACATGCTTGGTGTCGGGGTCCGACTGCAGGATGTCCTCGCCCTGCACATAGAGCCCCTTGAACGAGCCGTCGACAGCTGCATCCAGCATATTGGGGATGCGCAGGCCGGGCTCGTGGTCGAGCTTGACGCCCCACAGGCTCTCATAGATGGCGCGCACGGCGTCGCCTGAGATGTGGCGATAGCCGGGAAGCTCGTGCGGGAACGAGCCCATGTCGCAGGAGCCCTGCACATTGTTCTGGCCGCGCAGCGGGTTCACGCCGACGCCCGGCCGGCCGATATTGCCGGTCGCCATGGCGAGATTGGCAATGGCGATGACGGTGGTCGAGCCCTGGCTGTGCTCGGTCACGCCGAGGCCGTAATAGATCGCGCCGTTGCCGCCGCGGGCGTAAAGCCGCGCCGCGCCGCGTATGTCGTCGGGATCGACATTGGCGAGCTGGCCGACGACTTCCGGGCTGTTTTCCGGCAGCGCCACGAACGATGCCCAGTCCTGGAACTCGTCCCAGTCGCAGCGCTCGCGGATGAAGGCTTCGTCGAACAGGCCTTCGGTGACGATGACATGGGCAAGTGCGGTCAGCATGGCGACGTTGGTGCCCGGCTTCAGCGGCAGATGGAACTGCGCCTCGACATGGGCCGAGCGCACGATGTCGGTGCGGCGCGGATCGAGCACGATCAGCTTGGCGCCCTGGCGCATGCGCTTTTTCATGCGCGAGGCGAACACCGGATGCGCATCGGTCGGATTGGCGCCGATCAGCAGGATGACGTCCGTCTGCTCGATCGAATCGAAGTCCTGCGTGCCGGCGGAGGTGCCGAAGGTCTGGCCGAGGCCATAGCCGGTCGGCGAATGGCAGACGCGGGCGCACGTGTCGACATTGTTGTTGCGGAAGCCCTGCCGGACCAGTTTCTGGACGAGGTAGGTCTCCTCGTTGGTGCAGCGCGAGGAGGTGATGCCGCCGATCGAGGTGCGGCCGTACTGGTACTGGATGCGGCGGAATTCATTCGCCGTATGGGTGAGCGCCTCTTCCCACGACACTTCGCGCCACGGATCGCTGACCCGCTCGCGGATCATCGGCTTCAGGATACGGTCCTTGTGCGTCGCGTAGCCATAGGCGAAGCGGCCCTTGACGCAGGAGTGGCCGTGGTTGGCCTTGCCTGCCTTGTAGGGCATCATGCGGATGACCTCGTCGCCCTTGACCTCGGCCTTGAACGAGCAGCCGACGCCGCAATAGGCGCAGGTGGTGACGGTTGAGCGCTCGGGCAGGCCTTTGGCCAGCACGGTCTTTTCCCTTAGCGCATCGGTCGGGCAGGCCTGCACGCAGGCCCCGCACGAAACGCATTCGGAATCGACGAACGCCTCGTGCATACCGGCCGAGACCCTGGATTCGAAGCCGCGGCCCTCGATGGTCAGCGCGAACGTGCCCTGCACCTCCTCACAGGCGCGCACGCAGCGCGAGCAGACGATGCACTGCGCCGGATCGTAGGTGAAATAGGGGTTCGATTCATCGCGGGCGATGTAGTCGATGGTCAGCGAGCCATGGCCGGGCGCCACGCCGTTTTCCTGTTTGACGTGGTTGCGGCCGTCCACACCATAGCGGTTCTCGGTCAGACCGACCGTCCTGGCGACCTTGTCGAACTCGCTGGCGCCGGTGCCGGCCTTCTCGCCCCACGCCGCCGGGTGGTCGGAGACGTAGAGTTCCATCACGCCGCGGCGGATGGCGTCTAGCCGGTCGCTCTGCGTATGCACGACCATGCCTTCGCCGACCGGCGTCGTGCACGAGGCCGGCGTGCCGCCGCGACCATCGATCTCGACGAGGCAGACCCGGCAAGAGCCGAACGAGTCCAGCATGTCGGTGGCGCAGAGTTTCGGGATTTCGACGCCCGCTTCCATCGAAGCGCGCATGATAGAGGTCCCCGCCGGCACCGTTACCGACTTGCCGTCAACCGTCAGCGTCACCTGCTGTTCAGCGTCGGAGGCGGGCGTGCCGTAGTCGATTTCCTGGACCAGCGATTTGATGTCGAATGCCGCGTTCATGCCTGTCCGCTCCTATTCCGCTGCTTCGGCGACCGGCGTCGGCCGAAAGTCGTCCGGGAAATGGTTGAGTGCACTCATCACTGGATATGGGGTGAAGCCGCCGAGAGCGCAAAGCGAGCCGAACTTCATCGTGTTGCAAAGGTCGGTGACCAGCGCGATCTGCTTTTCCGGTTCGACGTTCTGGGCGAGCCGGTCCAGCACCTCGACGCCGCGCGTCGAGCCGATGCGGCACGGCGTGCACTTGCCGCAGCTCTCGATGGCGCAGAATTCCATGGCAAAGCGTGCCTGCTTCAGCATGTCGGCGCTGTCGTCGAAAACGACGATGCCGGCATGGCCGATCAGCCCGTCCTTGGCGGCAAACGCCTCGTAGTCGAACGGCGTGTCGAACAGGGCGCGCGGGAAATAGGCGCCGAGCGGGCCACCCACTTGCACCGCCTTGACCGGACGCCCGGTCGCCGTGCCGCCGCCGATGTCGTCGACGATCTCACCCAGCGTCATGCCGAACGCGGCCTCGTAGAGACCGGGATACTTGACGTTGCCGGCAATCTGGATCGGGATGGTGCCGCGCGAACGGCCGATGCCGAAATCCTTGTAGAAGGCGGCGCCCTTGTCCATGATCACCGGCACCGAGGCCAGCGAGATGACGTTGTTGATTACCGTCGGCTTGCCGAACAGGCCCTTGTGCGCCGGCAGCGGCGGCTTGGCCCGCACCTGTCCGCGCTTGCCTTCGAGGCTGTCGAGCAGGGCCGTCTCCTCGCCGCAGACATAGGCGCCGGCGCCGATGCGGACTTCCATGTCGAATGAATTGGCCGAGCCGAGCACATTGACGCCGAGCACGCCGGCCTTGCGGGCGATCTCGACGGCCTTCTGCATCACCGCCACCGCATGCGGGTATTCGGAGCGGATATAGATGAAGCCCTTGGTCGCGCCGGTGGCGATGCCGGCGATCGCCATGCCTTCGATCAGCACGAAGGGGTCGCCTTCCATGATCATGCGGTCGGCGAACGTGCCGGAATCGCCTTCATCTGCATTGCAGACGATGTATTTGCGGTCGGCCGACGTATCGAGCACCGTCTTCCACTTGATGCCGGTCGGGAAGCCGGCGCCGCCACGACCGCGCAGCCCGGACTCGGTCACCTGCTTGACGACGTCGGCCGGCGTCATCGCCACTGCATTCTGCAGGCCCTTCAGTCCGCCATGCGCCTTGTAGTGGTCTAGCGACAGCGGATCGGTGACGCCGCAGCGCGCAAAGGTCAGCCGCGTCTGCCTGGCAAGGAACGGGATCTTGTCCGGTGCGCCCAGCCAGCGCTTGTGGTGGCCGCCGGTGAGGAAGCCGCAGTCGAACAGGCTTTTGACGTCGGAGGGCTTCACCGGCCCGTAGGCGACGCGGCCAGTGGCTGTCGCCACTTCGACCATCGGCTCGAGGAAATAGGCGCCGCGCGAGCCGTTGCGCACGATCTTGGCCTCGATGCCGCGCTCGGCCAATTCCGCCCGAACCGCCTTGGCGACCTTTTCCGCACCCAGCGCCAGCGCGCCGGAATCGCCGGGAATGTAGATACGCGGGATCATGAGCGCACCTCGGCAACGATTTCATTGAGCTTTTCGTCATCGAGCCGCCCGATCACCTCGCCGTCCAGCATCGCCGACGGCGAGCAGGCGCAAAGGCCGAGGCAATAGACCGGCTCCAGCGTCACCGAACCGTCGCGGGTTGTCTCGTGAAAACCGATGCCCAGCAATTGCTTGAGCTTGGCGGCAATCGCATCCGAACCCATCGACTGGCAGGCTTCCGCCTGGCAAAGCTTCAGCACATGCCGGCCGGCCGGCTGGCTGCGATAATCATGATAGAAGGTGACGACGCCATGCACCTCGGCCCTGGAGATGTTCAGCGCCTCGGCGATGACCGGCAGCGCCTCCTGCGGCACATAGCCGAACTCTTCCTGTATGCCGTGCAGGATCGGCAACAGCGGGCCTTCGAGGCTTTTTAGCTCGTGGATGATCGCCGCCGTGCGCGATGCGATCTCGGTACTTGCAGGCTGCATCGTCATGCAGCGCCCTCCCTGGTCGTGGCGGTCTTCCGCTAAGTGCTTAGGAAATCAGAGGAAACCCGCTAAATCAATAAAGCCGATCCGTTGCTCGATAGAAATTTTCTATCGTTGGCGGTCACCAGCATTTTCTAGCCTAGCGACGGGCGCGGAAATCGTCCGCCAGCGCCATTGCCTCGTCCAACAGCGCCGAGACCAGCGGCGTGTGCGGCTCGCGCGGCGCCGCCACCAACCCGACGGTGTGGCTGGCATCCGGCTCGACGATCGGGATAGCCCGGATCGGCTCGGAAAAGCCGAACGTTTCCGCAAGGTTAAGCGGCATGATCGACGACCATTTGCCGGTGCGGATATGCGAAAACAGCACGATCATCGAGTTGGATTCCAATGTCGGCCGCACCTGCACGCCGGCTTCGGCCAGATGCTGGTCGATGATGCGGCGGTTCTGCATGTCCGGCGTCAGCAGGCAGAGCGGCAGCTGGCTGAGTTCCGCCCATGTCACTTTGTCGCGGTCGAAATAGGGGTTCCCGACCGCGGTGATCAGCTGGTAGCGCTCGTCGTATAGCGGCACGCTGGTGACGCGCCCGAGCGGCTCGTTATCGAGATAGGTGATGCCGGCGTCGATGTCGAAATTGCCGAGCAGCGACAGCACCTCGATCGAGGTCCGCGACAGCACCGAAAAGGTGACGCCGGGGTGCTTTGCCCGAAACGGTGTCGTCAATCGCGCCACCATGGCGAGCGCCGTCGGGATCGCCGCGATACGGATGCGCCCCGACAGGCCGTGGCGTGCCGCCCGCATCTCTTCGCGCATGGTCCTGCTGTCGCCGACGATGCGGCGCGCCCAAACCAGCACCTGCTTGCCTTCCGGCGTCAGCCCCTGGAAGCGCGAGCCGCGCAGCACCAGCATCACGCCGAGCTGGCCCTCCAGCTGCTTGATGCCGGCCGAAAGCGTCGGTTGGGTGACGCCGCACACCTCCGCCGCCCGGCCGAAATGTTCTTCCCTGGCAAGTGCTATGAAGAATTCCAGCTTGTCGATCATGCCGTCGGGAGCCTGTCACGGACGCTGTGTCCGATCGTAGCGCGCAACGTCGTGGAAATCGCCTTCGGCCGCAAGCCGCCTCTGTAAATCGTCCGCATCCACATCTTTCAGCCTGCTTACTGTTTCCCGCGATGGAATGCGGCGCTATGTGGATGAGACGGGTCGTGGACTGGACACGACGGGAGACCGAACATGCTGGGCTGGTTCCGCAAGCTTTTGCCGCGCGAAGATCGCTTCTTCGACCTGTTCGAGCGGCATTCCCGCACCGTGGTCGGCGGCGCCGAGGCACTGCAGCAGCTTTTGCAGGGCAACGACATCGACCGCTGGTGTCAGACGATCATCGATCTCGAGGACGAAGCCGACCAGATCACGGCGGAAGTGCTGCTGGCCGTGCGCCGCTCCTTTATCACGCCCTTCGATCGCGGCGACATCAAGGACCTGATCCAGTCGATGGATGATGCCATCGACATGATGCACAAGACCGTCAAGACGGTAAGGCTGTTCGAAAAGAAGGAATTCGACCCGCTGATGCAGGAAATGGGGGGCGTCATCGTCGAGGCCGCCAAGTTGGTGGCCGAGGCGATCCCGCTGCTCGGCAAGGTCGGGGCGCATACGGTGCGCCTCAATGCCATCGCCGAGGAAGTCATGCGCGCCGAAGGCCGGGCCGATGACCTGCACGAGCAAGGCCTGAAGGACCTGTTCAAGCGGCACGGCCGCAGCGACCCGATGGCCTATCTGATCGGCAGCGAGATTTACGGCCAACTGGAAAAGGTGGTCGACCGCTTCGAGGACGTCGCCAACGAAATCAGCGGCATCGTCATCGAGAACGTATAGTGGAAGCCGCAATAGCCTTTCCCGTGCTGGTCGGCCTTGTCGTCGTCGCGCTGTTCTTCGATTTCCTCAACGGCCTGCATGATGCCGCCAACTCGATCGCCACCATCGTCTCCACCCGGGTGCTGCGGCCGCATTATGCGGTGTTCTGGGCGGCTTTCTTCAATTTCATCGCCTTCATGTTCTTCGGTCTTCACGTGGCGGAGACGCTGGGAACCGGCATCATCGACGCCAGCATCGTCACGCCGGCAGTGATCTTCGCAGCACTTGTCGGCGCCATCGTCTGGAATATCGTCACCTGGCTCGTCGGCATCCCGTCCAGCAGCTCGCACGCGCTGATCGGCGGTTTGGTCGGCGCCGGCGTTGCCAAGGCAGGCACCGGCGCCATCGTCTGGGCCGGGTTGGGCAAGACCACGGCGGCCATCGTGCTATCGCCGGCGGCAGGCTTTCTGCTGGCGCTCGTCTTGATCCTCGCGGTCTCCTGGCTGTTCCTGCGGCAGACACCATTCGCCGTCGACAGCACCTTCCGCGTCATGCAGTTCTTTTCCGCCTCGCTCTATTCGCTCGGCCATGGCGGCAACGACGCGCAGAAGACCATGGGCATCATCGCCGTGCTGCTCTATTCGCAAGGCATGCTCGGCGCGCATTTTTACGTGCCGCTGTGGGTCGTCATCACCTGTCAGTCGGCGCTGGCGCTGGGCACGTTGCTCGGCGGCTGGCGTATCGTCCACACAATGGGCTCGAAGATCACCCGGCTGAACCCGATGCAGGGTTTCTGCGCCGAGACCGGCGGAGCGATCACGCTGTTTGCCGCCACCTGGCTCGGTATTCCGGTATCGACTACCCATACGATCACCGGCGCCATCATCGGCGTCGGCGCCGCCCGCCGCGTCTCCGCCGTTCGCTGGGGCATTGCCGGCAACATCGTGGTGGCATGGATCGTCACCCTGCCGGCAACCGCGGCGATCGCGGCTCTCACCTACCTTGCGCTCGGCCTGGCAAGGTGACAGCACCGTAGCACTGCGCGGCAGGCGATGCGCCGTATCTACCTATCCACAAGGTTCAGGATGTTGCCGTCCGGATCCTTGAACCATGCGACCTTCATGCCCTGACCGACATGAACGTCACCCTCCAGCGTCAGGCCTGGCATGTCGTAATGCTCGAAGGTCACGCCCTTCGATTTCAATGCCTCAACGATCTTGCCGAGTTCATCGCCGACCGTCCAGGTCACAGCTGTCGCCTTGTTGGTTCCAGCGAAGTTCGAACGGTAGACGTTGATGCTGGTATCGCCGCTTTTATAGACGATCAGTTCGCCACCTTCATTGTGCACCTCTTTCAGGCCGAGCACCCCTTCGTAGAAAGCCCTGGCCTTGGCCAGGTCCTTCACAGCGAGATTGGCCGTTGCGTTGCTGTTTGCGAGCATGGTTCGTCTCCTTCCCTGGCGGTCATTCCCTGTCCATTGAAATAGGCTGCGTTGACGATTTGGCGACGGCCACTCCCACTGGAAATGCCGTCATATGGTCGCCGCCTCCCTGATACGCTGCTGCAACTGTTGGTCCATTGCTTGGTTCTGTTCCGGAACTGCATTATCTGGAGCGGAAAAGTAGAGGAAAGAACTCATGCCCGCCGCTAATGAAAACGTGACCAAGGAAATCGTTATCGAGCGCCTGAAGACGGTCAATGGGCCGGATTTCACCGGCAATATCGTCGACCTCGGCCTGGTTTCCGAGATTTTCATTGCCGATGCCAAGGTGTTCTTTTCGATCACCGTTCCCGCTGCCCGTGCCCAGGAGATGGAACCGCTGCGTGCGGCGGCCGAGCGCGTCGTCAAGGCGATTCCCGGTGTTGCCGGCGCCGTGGTCGCGCTGACGGCTGAAAAGAAGGGCGGTGGCATGGAGGCGCCGGTTCCGCAAAGACCGGCTCAGAGGCCCGCTCCGCCGGCCGCACCTGCGCGTCCCGCGCCGCAGGCGCCCGCCTCGCACAGCCACGGCAAGCGCGGCGTACCCGGCATCGAGGCGATCATCGCCGTCGCTTCCGGCAAGGGCGGCGTCGGCAAGTCGACCACCGCCGTCAATATCGCCCTTGGGCTTGCCGCCAACGGGCTGCGGGTCGGTGTGCTCGATGCCGATATTTATGGCCCTTCCATGCCGCGTCTGCTCAACATTCGTGGCAGGCCGCAGACCGTCGACGGCAAGATCCTGAAGCCGATGCAGAACTATGGCCTCAAGGTCATGTCGATGGGCTTCCTCGTCGATGAGGAGACGCCGATGATCTGGCGCGGGCCGATGGTGATGTCGGCATTGACGCAGATGCTGCGCGAGGTCGAATGGGGACCGCTTGATGTGCTCGTCGTCGACATGCCGCCCGGCACCGGCGACGCCCAGCTGACCATGGCCCAACAGGTGCCGCTGGCTGGCGCCGTCATTGTCTCGACGCCGCAGGACCTGGCCCTGATCGATGCGCGCAAAGGCCTCAACATGTTCAGAAAGGTCGACGTGCCGCTATTGGGTATAGTCGAAAACATGAGCTATTTTCTCGCCCCCGATACGGGAAAACGCTACGACATCTTCGGCCATGGCGGCGCGCGCCGCGAGGCCGAGCGTCTCGGCGTCACCTTCCTTGGCGAAGTGCCGCTCGAGATGGGCATCCGCGAAAGCTCCGATGCCGGCACGCCGGTGGTGGTCTCGAAACCCGATGGCGCCGAGGCGAAAATCTACCGCGACATCGCCGCCAAGGTCTGGGACCGCGTCAATGAAGAGCGCGGCGCGGCCGAGGCTGCGGTGCCGAGCATCGTATTCGAGTGATACGGATGTCCTCCCCCAAGTGGACCTGAGGGGTAGGGTGGCCGGAAGGGCGGGGTGAGGTCCGTGGCGACGCGCTCCGACTTTTCCGGATGGCGGGCTGACAAACCACGATCCCGTCTAGCGCGGAGGCAGATGTATGTCTTTCGTACCAAAGAGCGGATTCGGATGGCGCGTGCCCCTTGCCTGCTCCCGCGCGTTGTCATATCGATTTGTCATACAAATACGGAGACCACGATGGCAGGCGCCCCCACCCACAAGAAAAAATTTCGCTCGCAGGAGTGGTTCGACAATCCCGACAATCCGGGCATGACGGCACTCTATCTGGAACGTTACCTGAATTACGGGCTGACGCGGGCCGAACTGATGTCCGGCAAGCCGCTGATCGGCATCGCCCAGACCGGCTCGGACCTGTCGCCCTGCAACCGCCATCACATCGAACTGGCCAAGCGCGTGCGCGAAGGCATCGTCTCGGTGGGTGGCATTCCTTTCGAGTTCCCTTGCCACCCGATCCAGGAGACCGGCAAGCGGCCGACTGCTGCACTTGATCGCAACCTTGCCTATCTCAGCCTGGTGGAGGTGCTCTACGGCTATCCGCTCGACGGCGTGGTGCTCACCATCGGCTGCGACAAGACGACGCCGGCCATGCTGATGGCCGCGGCCACCGTCAACATTCCGGCTATCGCGCTTTCGGTCGGCCCGATGCTCAACGGCTGGCACAAGGGCAAGCGCACCGGCTCCGGCACTATCGTCTGGGAATCGCGCCAGCGCCTGTCGGCCGGCGAGATTGGCTATGACGAGTTCATGGATATCGTCGCCTCCTCGGCGCCGTCGACCGGCTATTGCAACACGATGGGCACCGCAACCACGATGAATTCGCTGGCCGAGGCGCTCGGCATGCAATTGCCGGGCTCGGCCGCTATCCCCGCCCCCTATCGCGAACGCGGCCAGATCGCCTACGAGACCGGAAAGCGCATCGTCGACATGGTGCATGAGGATTTGAAGCCCTCCGACATCATGACCCGTAAGGCCTTCGAGAACGCCATCGTCGTCAACTCGGCGATCGGCGGCTCGACCAATGCGCCGATCCACCTCAACGCCATCGCCCGCCATCTCGGCGTACCGCTCGACAATGACGATTGGCAGAAGGTCGGCCTCAACATACCGCTCATCGTCAATCTGCAGCCGACGGGCGAATATCTTGGCGAGGACTATCACCATGCCGGCGGTGTGCCGGCCGTGGTCGCCGAACTGATGAAGGGCGGCCTGCTGCCCTATCCGGAAGCCATGACCGCTAACGGCAAGACCATCGGCGACAATTGCAGCGGCGCCGTCAACGAGAACCTCGACGTCATCCGCACGGTTGCCGAGCCGCTGAAAGCCAATGCCGGCTTCATCAACCTCAAGGGCAATCTGTTCGATTCGGCGATCATGAAGACTAGCGGCATCTCGCCCGAATTCCGCGAGCGCTATCTGTCGAACCCGAAGGACCCCGAAGCGTTCGAGGGCAACGCCATGGTCTTCGACGGTCCCGAGGACTATCACGCCCGCATCGACGACCCGGCACAGGGCATCGACGAGCACACCATCCTGTTCATGCGCGGCGCCGGCCCGATCGGCTATCCCGGCGGCGCCGAAGTCGTCAACATGCAGCCGCCTGCCTATCTGATCAAAAAGGGCATCCACGCGCTGGCCTGCATCGGCGACGGTCGCCAGTCGGGCACGTCGGGCTCGCCATCGATCCTCAACGCCTCGCCGGAAGCCGCCATCGGCGGCGGCCTGGCGCTGCTGAAGACCGGCGACCGCGTCCGCATCGACCTGCGCAAGGGTACCGCCGACATCCTCGTCAGCGACGACGAGATCACGCGGCGCCGCGCCCAGCTGCAAAACAAGGGCGGCTATCACTATCCGAAGCATCAGACGCCCTGGCAGGAAATCCAGCGCGGCATGGTCGACCAGTTTTCCGAAGGCATGGTGCTGAAGCCGGCGGTGAAATACCAGGATGTGGCTCATACGAGCGGCGTACCGAGGGACAATCACTGACCAGGATCCGTCGCATGAGGCGGCCGTCAGGTCGCCAATGTTGTGGTCACCTCATTTCTCCCCGTTAACAGCCCGCTAACGGGGAGAAATGCCCGGCACAGGGTTGGACGCGGTCATTTGTCAAAAGCGATTGCGCCCGCGAGAACGGGAATGCTTGACAAGCGGGCGTGACAAATCCACGATCATCGCAAGGGGTGCATCGCGACGACCCCGTGAGGCGTCAGCCCAACGTTCGCGTCCAAGCTTCTCATTCAAGGAGGTGGACGCCATGCCGTCAACAACCGCTATCACCGTGTCGCAACTGTCCCGTCTGATTGGGCTGCCGGGTGCACCCGCAATCATCGACGTCCGCATCGATGATGACTACAACGACGATCCGCGCCTGCTGCCGGGGTCGGATCGTCGTGATTTCAGGACTGTCTCGAACTGGGCTGCCGACTTCACCGGCAGGCAAGTGACAGTCGTCTGCCAGCAGGGAAAAAAGCTCTCGCAAGGCGTAGTCGCGTGGCTGCGGTACGAGGGCATTGCCGCCGAGTCGCTCGACGGCGGGTTTGAAGCATGGCGCGATGCCAAGGGCCTTCTCGTTTACGCCGACAAGATGCCGCCCGTCGATGCCAAGGGCCGCACCGTTTGGGTAACGCGTACGCGCCCGAAGGTCGACCGCATCGCTTGCCCCTGGCTGATCCGGCGCTTCATCGATCCTCACGCGGTCTTTCTCTTCGTCGAGCCGGCCGAAGTGGCGGCCGTCGCCGATCGCTTTCAGGCCGTGCCTTTCGACATCGAGAACGTGTTCTGGAGCCACCGCGGAGAACGCTGCACTTTCGACACCATGATCGAGGAGTTCGGGCTTAGATCCGAAGCGCTCGATCGCCTGGCCACGATCATACGCGCTGCCGATACTGCCAGCCTCGATCTTGTTCCGCAGGCGGCCGGGTTCCTGGCCGCCTCGCTTGGCCTGTCGCGGATGTTTCGCGACGATCTGGAGCAGCTCGAGGCCGGCATGCTGCTTTACGATGCGTTCTTCCGCTGGTGCCGCGATGCCACCGAGGAGACGCATAACTGGCCGGCGGCCGGCGCAGTCAGTCTCGGCGCAGGCAAACCATCGTGAGCGCCGTCCTTTCGAAAAAGCCGGCGGAGATCCGGGAGCCCGCTGTGCCGAGCTTCCGGGAGGCCGTGAAGGTCTGGGCGAAAATCGGCGTGCTCAGCTTTGGCGGCCCGGCCGGGCAGATCGCGCTCATGCACAAGGAACTGGTCGAGGAACGGCGCTGGATCGGCGAACAGCGCTTCCTGCATGCGTTGAACTACTGCATGCTGCTGCCTGGCCCCGAGGCCCAGCAACTCGCCATCTATATCGGCTGGCTGCTGCACAAGACGGTCGGCGGCCTTGTTGCCGGCATTCTCTTCGTCGTGCCGGGCGCGCTTGTCATGCTCGTCCTCAGCAGCCTCTATGCGCTCTATGGCGATCTACCACTCGTCGCGGCGCTGTTTTTCGGGGTCAAGGCAACGGTGCTCGCCATCGTCATCGAGGCGGTGATCCGGATCGGCAGACGCGCGCTGAAGAACCCCGTCATGGTGTCGATCGCACTCGCCGCCTTCATCGCTATCTACGCGTTGAACGTACCGTTTCCGCTGATCGTCCTGCTTGCCGGCCTGGCAGGCTGGATCGGCAACCGTAGTGCGCCGGCATTTTTTTCAGGGGCATCGCAGGGCAAGGGCGATGTTCCCGACATCAAGGGCGCGGTCGATCTGATGTTCGAGCGCGGTGAACTGACCCACGTCAGGCCGACGCGATGGCATGCGCCGCGCACTTTGGCGATCTGGCTGCCGATCTGGCTGGGGCCTGTTCTGCTGGTCTGGGCTGTCACCGGTCCTGCCAGCGTTTGGACGCAAATCGGTGGCTTCTTCAGTGTCATGGCGGTCGTCACCTTTGGCGGCGCCTACGCCGTGCTTGCCTATGTCGCGCAGGCAGCGGTCGAGTCCTTCGGCTGGCTCGCACCCGGTGAAATGGTCGACGGCCTTGGGCTTGCCGAAACCACGCCCGGCCCGTTGATCCTGGTCTTGCAGTTCGTCGGTTACGTTGCCGCCTTCCGCCACTCCGGCGCGCTTGCTCCGCTGCTCGCCGGCGCGCTTGGGGCATTGCTCACATTGTGGGCGACATTTGCGCCGTGCTTCTTGTGGATATTCCTTGGCGCGCCCTACATCGAAGCGCTGCGCGGCAACAAGGCGCTGTCGGCGGCGCTCGGCGCAATCACCGCCGCCGTCGTCGGCGTCATCATGAATCTCGCTCTATGGTTCGGCTTGCACGTCATCTTCGGCGAAGTGCGCAATGTCGGGCTTGGAATGGACGTGCCGGTGCTTTCATCGATAGACTGGCGCGCGGCGCTGCTTTCCTGTGCCTCGATGATCGCCATTCTGAAGCTGAAGATCGGTATGCTGCCGACGCTCGCCGGATCGGCGCTGGCCGGTGTCTTGTTGCTGGCGGTAAGTGGGTAACGCTCAGCCGCCCATTCTGCCGCGCGGCAGCTTGATCATATCGCCGAAGCGGGCGCGCAATTTGTCGTCGACCGGCTTCGGCACATGGCGCGGGAAGCGTTCGGCAAGCACGCGTTTCTTCTCGATGATCGCCCGCTGCAGGATATCGGGCCTGCCTTTCTCATTCCATTCCTTCGGCGAAAAGCGGTCGCCGACGGCCGGATAGAAATATTCGGTCTGCATCAGCCGCAGCGTCTGCTCGTTGCCGAGATAATGGCCCGGGCCCTTCAGGCAGACATCGGCAATGGTGTCGATCGACAGCGATTCGTCCGTCACTTCGATGCCGCGCACGCAGCGCAGGCAGTGGCCGAGCATGTCGTTGTCGATGATCAGGCTCTCAAGGCAAAAGCCGAGCAGCGAGGCGTGCATGCCGGCCGATTCATAGACCAGGTTGAGGCCGGCAAGACCGGCCATCACGTCGGTTATGCCCTTTTCGTAGCCGGACTGAATGTCAGGCAGTTTCGAATCTGTCATGCCGGCGGCCGAACCGCCCGGCAGGTCGTAAAATTGCGCCATCTGCGCGCAGGCCGCGGTCAGCACCGCCTGCTCGGCCGAACCGCCCGACATGGCGCCGGTCCGGAGATCCGAGACAAACGGCCAGGTACCGAAAATCGCCGGATGGCCTGGCTTGATGGCGTTGACATAGATGAGGCCGACGAGCACTTCGGCGACCGCCTGCACGACGGCGCCGGCAATCGCCGCCGGTGCCGTCGCACCCGCCTGGCCTGCCGACAGCAGCAGGATCGGGATGCCGCCCTCGACGCAGGCCTCGAGCACGCCACAGGCGTCCTCGGCGAACTTCATCGGCGGCACGACGAAGCAGTTGGAATTGGAGACGAAAGGCCGCGCGCGAAAATTCTCTTCGCCGCCCGCGATCGCATAGAGCATGTCGAGCGCCGGCTTGACGTTCTCACGCACGGTAAACGAGGTGCCGACATGCTTCGACGTGCCCATGACGCAGGCGTAGAGCGTGTTGAAATCCATATCGAGCGGGTCGGGAATGTCGCGCGGCACCATCGGCCGCTGGAAGAAATGGATGTTGTCGAGCCCTTCGACCAGGCGCGCGGCATCGTAAATATCCTGCAGCAGCGACTCGCGATACTCACGCTTTTCGACATCGACGAGATGCACCGCAGCACCAGCTGTGCCGTAATGCACACGCTTGCCCTGGATCACCATGTCGTGCTTCGGATCCTGGCCGTGGAGGGTGAAATGGCGCGCCGCTTTCTTGATGGTGTCGAGCACAAGGCCGCGAGGAAAGCGCAGGCGGCCGTCCTCACTGAAGGTCGCGCCGGCCTTGGTCAGCGCCTCGATGCAGGAGGGGATGGCGTTGGCGAAGCCGACCGTCTCCAGAAGGGTAAGCACGGCCTCGTGGATACGTTCGCAATCATTGCCGCTGAGCGGGCTGTAGCTCCCGCCTTCGAGGCCGGCGCGCACCGGCTTCACGTCGTCGGCGAGCGGTGCCGCCCGCATGGCGCGGCGCGCCTCGCGCCCGCCGGACCGCCGCGAACGCTGGTCTGCGGACACGTCCTGCTTCTCATGGGCCACTGGCATGAAGGCACTCCAACTTAGCTGCGGAGCGGGCGCGGCGGTTGGTCCACCATCTGCCTGCTTCGTCCCCTATACGCCGACTATGCCGCCGGCATTGGCACAGCCTATGTGCCAGCCGGTCCCGTCGCATATGCCAAGGTGCTAAAGAACCGGAGCCGCACAACATGCGCCGGCTCCGATCGGGGAAGGGAGATCAGGCCGCTGCCGGCCTGCGCCCAGCTGCCGTCGCCAGTTCGCGGATGCCGGGTTCGATGTGCTGCAAAGCGATCGAGGAAATGCCCAAGCGCATGAAACGCGATGGTTTTTCAGTGCGGTCGAAGAAGCGGTCGCCAGGCTCGATGATGACGCTGCGCGAGGCTGCGGCCTCCGCCAGTCCGCGCGAATCGGTGCCGCGCGGCCCCTCGAGCCAGAGCGACGTACCGCCGGCCGAATCGGTCGAGCGCCATTCCGGCAGGAAGGCGGAAATCGCATGGACCAGACGCTTGCGCCTCTCGTCGAAGGCACTCGACAGCCGCCGCACCAGCGCTTCGTGATGGCCGAGCGACAGGAACAACGCGACGGCGCGCTGGTTGTTCGCCGGCGGATGGCGCAGCATGAAGCGGCGCAGCGCCCGAAGCTCGGAGATCAGCCCGGCCGAGGCGACGATGTAACCGAGCCTGAGGCCGGGAGCCAGCGTCTTCGACATCGAGCCGACATAGACGACGCGGCCGGAGCGATCGAGGCTCTTCAGCGCCTGCTGCGGCGCCTCGTCCAGGAGTTGGCTGTCATAGCCGTCCTCGATGATGATCTGGTTGTGCCGGTTGGCACGCGCCAAAAGATCCTGCCGACGCTCTGCCGACAGCGGCACCATGGTCGGGCAATGATGGCTGGGCGTGACGAAGACGAAGCCGGAATCATTGGGAATGGCCGAGGTTACGATGCCGGAGTGGTCGACCGGAACCGGCTGGATCTCGGCGCCGGCCAGCCGGAAGATCGAACGCGCATCGGGATAGCCCGGGTCCTCCATCGCCACCTTGGAGCCCTTGGTCATCAACAGCGTCGCCAGCATGTAAAGCGCGTTCTGCGCGCCCAGCGTCACGATGATCTCGTCCGGATTAGCGAAGATGCCGCGTCGCGGCAGCAGCCGTGCCTGGATCTGCTCGATCAGGAGCGGATCGTCGCGGTCGACCATGTCAGACGCCCAGTTGCGGATTTCGAGCACCGCCAGCGCCATGCGGTTGCACTCGCGCCATTCGGCGGTCGGGAACAGCGCCGGGTCGAACTGGCCGTAGACGAAGGGGTAGGACGACTTGATCCAGTTGTCGTGCTTGGCCGGCGGTGGCATGTCGCTCGCCGCGATCTGCCGGCGCGCCTTCCAGTCGATCTCATTGGCCTGGTCGGGCGCCTTCTGGTGCGGTTTGGCTGGCGTCGCCAGCACTTCGGGATTGACAAAATGGCCGCGGCGCTCGCGCGCCACCAGGAAGCCCTGGTCGACCAGCTGCTGGAAGGCCAGCACCACGGTGCCGCGCGCTACGCCGAGTTTTTCGGCAAGAATCCGGCAGGACGGAAGCGGCATGGAAGCCGCGATCTGCCGGTCGAGGATGGCGGCGACGATCGCCTGACGGATCTGCGCCTGCAGGGTCTGACCGGATTCCGCCGAAATCCGGAACAGGCCGGACCATATGGCCGTGTCGTTTCGCTGTGGCATGGGAGATGTTCCTCGATGGCCAGCTTTTTTCACTTGGCTGGACCAGTCGAATGTACCGGTGGCACAAGGTGTTGCGCCAATCAATTTTTCTGATCGCTGGGATTTATGCCAGTGATCCTTTGCGCCGGCCCACGCTGCGCTGCGGCATCGCTGCGCATTGAAACAGATGGAATTCGACCCGATAGTTTGCCGCGACGACACGCGCCGGAAACATCCGGCCTGATAAGATGCACCTCAAGAACCGGAGCGAGGCAGTGGATCAACCGTCCTTTCAAAAGCAGCTCGACGCATTGCGCGATCATCGTGCGGCCAAATCGGGCTCGATGCGCGAGGCTTTCGCCGCCGATCCGCAGCGCTTCGAGAAATTCTCCGCCAGCGACGGCGACCTGCTGCTCGACTGGTCGAAATGCGCGGTCGATGCGCGGACGATGGAGTTGCTGGAGAAGCTGGCTGAGGCCGCCGACCTCGAAGGCCGGCGCGATGCGATGTTTGCTGGCAAGAAGATCAACGTCACCGAAGGCCGCGCCGTGCTGCACACGGCGCTGCGCAACCTGACCGGCAAGGGCATCGTGCTCGACGGCCAGGACGTGAAGGTGGAAGTCCTTGCCGTACTCGACGCGATGGGTGCCTTCGCGGACGCGGTGCGTTCCGGCAAGGCGGCCGGCGCGACCGGCAAGAAGATCACCGACATCGTCAACATCGGCATCGGCGGCTCCGATCTTGGCCCGGCCATGGCGACGCTGGCGCTGGCGCCCTATCACGACGGGCCGCGCGCGCATTACGTGTCCAATATCGACGGTGCCCACATCCATGACACGCTGAAGGGTCTTTCCGCCGAAACCACCCTGTTCATCATCGCCTCCAAGACCTTCACCACGGTCGAGACGATGACCAATGCCGAGACGGCGCGCGGATGGGTCGAGAAGGCGCTCGGCAAGGAAGCGGTCGGCAAGCATTTCGCCGCCGTCTCGACGGCGCTCGACCTGGTCGCCAAATTCGGCATCGCGCCCGATCGCGTCTTCGGCTTCTGGGACTGGGTCGGCGGCCGCTATTCCGTCTGGGGCGCGATCGGCCTGCCGGTGATGATTGCCGTCGGCCCGCGGAATTTTCGCGCCTTTCTCGACGGCGCCCATGAGATGGACGAGCATTTCCGCACCGCGCCGCTGCCAAAGAACCTGCCGGCGCTGATGGGGCTGATCGGCTGGTGGCACCGGGTGGTCTGCAAATACCCCGCTCGCGCCGTCATCCCCTACGATCAGCGTCTGTCCAGGCTGCCGGCCTATCTGCAGCAGCTCGACATGGAATCGAATGGCAAGAGCGTCACCCTGGACGGCGGCGCTGTAACGACGCCGACCGGCCCGCTGGTCTGGGGCGAGCCCGGCACCAATGGCCAGCATGCCTTCTTCCAGCTTCTGCATCAGGGCACCGATTTCATTCCGGTCGAATTCCTTGCCGCTGCCGTGGGCCACGAGCCGGAACTGAAGCATCACCACGACCTTCTGCTCGCCAATTGCCTGGCGCAGTCGGAAGCCTTCATGAAGGGCCGCACGCTTGAGGAAGCCCGCGCGCAGATGCTGGCGAAAGGCATGAAGCCGGCCGATGTCGACAGGATTGCTCCGCACCGCGTCTTCTCCGGCGACCGCCCCTCGGTGACGATCCTCTACAGGAAACTCGACCCCCACACGTTCGGACGGCTGATTGCACTCTACGAGCACCGCGTCTTCGTCGAAGGCACGCTGTTCAACATCAACTCCTTCGACCAGTGGGGCGTCGAGCTTGGCAAGGAACTGGCGACCGGGCTGCTGCCCGTCGTTGAAGGCAAGGAGAACGCCGCAAAGCGAGATGCCTCGACTGCCGGACTGGTGGAATACATTCACCGCTTGCGCGGCCCGGAGTGAAAAGCTTGGCGGACATCAAGGGAATATTGTTCGACAAGGACGGCACGCTCGTAGATTTCAATGCGACATGGCTGGGCATCGCCGATTTCATGGCGATGGACGCGGCCGAAGGCGATCGCTGGAAAGCAGACAGGCTGCTTGCGGCGGCGGGCTTCGACTTCGCCACCAAGCGCTTCAAGCCGGATTCGATTTTTGCCTCCGGTACCAACATGGACGTCGTCGAGCTGTGGTTTCCACGGCTGTCCGACGAGGACCAGATGCTTGCCGTTGCCCGCTTCAACGCCATCACTTCGGCGCAGGGATCGGCAATGGCGGTGGCGCTGCCGGGTGTGGTCGAGACGCTTGGCCTGCTTCACAGAAAATCCTACCGGCTTGGCGTCGCCACGAACGACTCGACCAGCGGTGCGGAAAAGACCTTGGTCACGCTGGGCGTCGCGCAGCTTTTCGACGCCGCCTATGGTTACGATGCGGTGGCCAATCCAAAACCGGCGCCGGATACGATCCTTGCCTTCTCGGACCTGACAGGGCTCAGGCCGGCGACGATCGCAATGGTCGGCGACAATCGCCACGATCTGGAGATGGCGCGGGCCGGCGGCTGTGGCCTGGCGATTGGCGTGCTGTCCGGCACCGGCACACGTGAATCGCTGTCGCAGATCGCCGACGTCATCCTGGATTCAGTTGCCGATCTGCCCGATTTTCTTTCCGCCCGAGTCAGCGCGACGGTCTAGACTCGCAGCTGGCTGGTCCGAACGAGAACACGCCGCTCGGCTTCATCGCCGCATTCCTGCCTTCGCCGACATCCGGCACCTCGTATTCGGCCAGCAGGCGAAGCCGCGAGCGGGGCAGATAGGCGCGGCCCGGATCGCCGACCAGCACGGCGATGCCGGCCTCAAGGCAGCGGTCGAGGAAGGGAACGACCCGGCCCGCAAGATCATGGGCGTAAAACAGGTCGCCGACCACCACGACATCCACAGGTGGCGGCGGACCGTTGGTGATGTCCTCGCCGATCGTCGCGATCACGACGCCGTTCGCCGCGGCGTTGAGGCCGAGCGCAACCACACCATTGCGATCGATCTCGGCCGCGACGACCTCGCTGGCGCCGGCTTTTGCCGCTGCGATGCCGACCAGACCCGAACCGGCGCCGAGGTCGAGCACGCGACGGCCGGCCACGGTCTCCGGCCGGTCGAATATGTAGCGGGCGAGCACCGCGCCGCCGGCCCAGACATAGGCCCAGTACGGTGGCTCCGGTTCAGGCCCGTCTTCTTCGGTCGCGTGTTGGCTCCACTCGACAAGCCGCCTGAGTCCGCTTCCCGGATGGGCGGTGTAAAGCCGAATATCGGGAATCGCAGGCACTGCCGCGATCCGCATGTTCGCCCGGATGAACTCTGCCGGGTCCGGACGCGCACCTGTATCCATGGCGTGGGCGTCGGCGATGCAATGACTCAAGCTGCGCCTAGCCCCGCAACGCCCGGCGCAGGATCTTGCCGACCGGTGTCTTCGGCAGTTCGGTGCGGAACTCGATATATCTGGGGCGTTTGTAGCCGGTCAGGTTCTCGCGGCAATAAGCCGTCAGCATCTCGGCGGTCAGTGCCGGGTCCTTTTTGACGACGAACAGCTTCGGCACTTCACCCGAATGCTCGTCCGGCACGCCGATCGCCGCCACTTCGAGTACGCCCGGATGCTGCGCCACCACCTCCTCGAGTTCGTTCGGATAGACGTTGAAGCCGGAAACAAGGATCATGTCCTTCTTGCGGTCGACGATCTTGGTGTAGCCGCGCTCGTCCATGAAGCCCATGTCGCCCGACTTGAAGAAGCCGTCCTCGGTCATCACCTTGGCGGTCTCGTCCGGCCGGTTCCAGTAGCCGGCCATCACCTGCGGTCCGCGGATGCAGATTTCGCCAACTTCGCCGAGCGGCAAATTGTTGCCGTCGTCGTCGCGGATGGCGAGCTCGGTCGAGGGCAGCGGCAGGCCGATCGTGCCGGTGTAAACGCCGTCGCTGAATTTGTTGATGGTTGCCCCCGGCGAGGTCTCGGTGAGCCCGTAGGCTTCGCTGATCGGGCAGCCGGTCAGCGCCTTCCAGCGTTCGGCGATGGCCCTCTGCACCGGCATGCCGCCACCCAGCGTCAGGATCAGCGGCTTGAAATCGAGCTTGCGGAAATCCTCATTGTTGAGCAGCGCATTGAACAGCGTGTTGAGGCCCGGAAAGATGTGGATCGGGTATTTCTGCAGCTCCTTGACGAAGCCGGGAATGTCGCGCGGATTGGGGATGAGGACATTCTGCGCGCCTTGCTGCATGCCTACCAGCACGTTCGCCGTCAGCGCAAAAATGTGATAGAGCGGCAGCGCGCAGAGGAAGTTCATATGGGCCGGCTTCGGTTTGACGGTAAAGGCGTCTTCGGCCCATAACGCGTTCTGCGCGACGTTCGCCAAAATGTTGCTGTGCAAAAGCATCGCGCCCTTGGAGATGCCGGTCGTGCCGCCCGTATATTGCAGGAAGGCGATGTCGTCGGCCACGACCTCGGCGGGTTTGAAGGTCACGCCGGAGCCGGCCTTCAATGCGGCGTTGAATTTGACATGGCCGGGCAGTGACCATGCCGGCACCATCTTCTTGACGCGGCGTACAACGAAGTTGACGATTGGTCCCTTGACCCCGCCGAGCATGTCGCCCATCGAGGCGACCACGACATGCTTGACCGCCGTCCTGGCGATCACCGCCTGCAGGGTGCAGGCGAAATTTTCGAGGATGACAATGGCTTGAGCGCCGGAATCCTTGAGCTGGTGCTCCAGCTCGCGCGGCGTGTAGAGCGGATTGATGTTGACCACGACATAGCCGGCGCGAAGCACTGCCATAATCGCCACCGGATATTGCAGCACATTCGGCATCATCAGCGCGACGCGCGCGCCCTTCTGCAGCCCCGTTGATTGGAGATAGGCGCCGAAGGCGGCCGACTGTTGCTCGAGGTCGGCATAGGTGATCGATTTGCCCATGCAGACGAAGGCCGGCCGATTCGCAAACTGCTTGCACACGGCGACGAGAAAGTCGCCGATCGAGCTGGAGGGCAGGGCGCCAATCTCGGCCGGCACGATCTTTGGGTAACTCTGGAGCCATGGTTTTTCAGGCAGGCCGGCGGCCAGTGCGGTGATCGCCTTCGGTAATCTCTTGGCCGGACCTGCCGGCGGTCGTGGCGCTGTCGGCACTGCCTTCGCCGCCGGCTTGGCGGCAGATTTTGCTGCAGACGCCGTCTTGCCGGTTGCCGGTTTAGCAGCCGTTCCAGCCCCGGTCTTCGCCGCCGGCTTCGCGCTTGCCTTCGCGGTAGCCGTCGGCCTGGCGGCGGCCGCTTTTGGCTTGACCGCTTTCGATGTTGCCTCGGCCTTTGCTTTCGCCGCGTTGGTTGTCTTTGCCGGTTTTGCCACCTGTCGCTCCCTCAATCGTTCTTATTGTGTCGGTACGCTTGCGCGCCGCCGCCCCTGACGAACAAAGGTATCCCACGCTTGCGGCCATGTCCGGAACCTGGGAAATCCAGCACGCTGTCCATCTATCTATGTATTGCCACACGCGGCGGCCGTGCAAGCCTCGCCCACCTGGAGTGCGGCAAGACTTGCTGTCAAACCTCTCGGCCGCGACCGGTTTTTGGACGCGCATCTCTTGAACCGAACGGCTCGATTCCCCCAATTGGCGGCATCGCAGATCAACAAAAAATTGAAGTCGCTAATAATGTCGTGATCTGCGGATTCGGCTCGTTTTTTCCACAATTTGCTGCGTGCCGGAATTCTTTTTCTGCTTCCCGTGGGTTAGGCAAACAAGCAGTTCCAAAGCTAGAAAAACGGTGCTTATATGCGGCCTTCGCGAGCCTGACAGAGGGGCTTGGAAGAACATCAGGGAGTGCTCAATGAAAAAGAAACTGACTTTTGCAGCCGCGTTGCTGGCTGCAAGCGTCCTCGGCGGCATGGCCAATGCAAAACAACTGGTCTATTGCTCGGAGGCTTCGCCGGCCGGCTTCGACCCGTCGCCATGGAGCGGCGGCAACGACTTCGACGCCTCGTCGCGCACCATCTATTCGCGCCTTGTCGAGTTCGAGCATGGCAAGACCACCATCTCGCCCGGCCTGGCCGAGAGCTGGACGGTTTCCGACGACGGTCTCGAATACACCTTCAAGCTTCGCCCGGGTGTGAAATTCCAGACGACGGATTATTTCACGCCGACGCGCGACCTCAACGCCGACGACGTGATCTTTTCCTTCGAACGCCAGTGGAAGAAAGAAAGCCCGTGGTACAGCTATCTGGAAGGCACCGGCTGGGAATATTTCACCGGCATGGGCTTCCCCGATCTCCTGAAGGAAATCGTCAAGGTCGACGACCTGACGGTGAAATTCGTGCTGAACAAGCCTGAAGTCGCGTTCCTGCCGGACCTCGGCATGGATTTCGCCTCGATCGTTTCCAAGGAATATGCCGACCAGCTCGACAAGGCCGGCACCAGGCAGCAGTTCACCCAGAAGCCGGTCGGCACTGGTCCGTTCCAGTTCGTCGACTATCAGGTCGATGCGGTCGTGCGCTATGCGGCATGGGACGGCTACTTTGGCGGCCGCCAGAAGATCGACGATCTGATCTTCGCCATTACACCCGATCCCGCCGTACGCGCGCAGAAGCTGAAGGCAGGCGAGTGCGATATCATGTCATACCCGGCGCCGGCCGACATTGCCGGACTGCAGGGTGACGCGAACCTCAAGGTCGACGAGCAGGAAGGCCTCAACATCGGCTATCTCGCCTACAACACCACGCAGCCGCCCTTCGACAAGGTCGAGGTCCGCAAGGCCCTCAACATGGCGGTCAACAAGAAGGCGATCATCGACGCCGTCTATCAGGGCGCCGGCCAGGTTGCCGTCAACCCGATTCCGCCGACCATGTGGTCCTACAACAAGGACATCAAGGACGATCCCTATGATCCCGAGGCGGCCAAGAAGATGCTGGCCGATGCAGGCGTCAAGGATCTGTCGATGAAGATCTGGGCAATGCCGGTCAGCCGTCCCTACAACCCGAACGCCCAGCGCGTGGCCGAACTGATCCAGGCCGATTATGCCGCCGTCGGCGTCAAGGCGGAGATCGTCAGCTACGAATGGACCGAATACCGCCAGCGCGGCAAGGCCAAGGATCGTGACGGCGCCTTTGAACTGGGCTGGACCGGTGACAATGGCGACCCGGACAATTTCCTGTTCCTGCTCGGTTGCGATGCTATCGGCCAGTCCAACTATGCGATCTGGTGCAACAAGGAGTTCGACGATCTGCTGAAGAAGGGCAAGGCGACGACCGACGTCGCCGAGCGCACCAAGATCTACGAGGAAGCTCAGGTGGTGTTCAAGCGTGAGGCTCCGTGGCTGACCATCGCCCACTCCAAGGTCTTCATGCCGATGAACAAGAAGGTGTCGGGCTTCGTTATGGACCCGCTCGGCATTCATCGGTTTGACGGCGTCGACGTCACCGAATAAGTCCTGAGAAATTGAACGGCGGCGCTGGACTTCCCGCGCCGCCGTTCTATGAAGCAAGATGCTCCGTTATCTCTTCCACAAGCTCGCTTTGATCATCCCGACCGTGTTCGGCATATCGCTGGCGGCGTTCGCTTTCGTCCGGCTTCTGCCTGGCGATCCTATCCTGGCCCTGGCGGGCGAGCGCGGCGTCAGCCCCGAGCGCTACGCCCGGCTCATCGAGCAGTTCGGCTACAACCGGCCCTATGTCATCCAATACCTGGAATATATCGGCAGGGTCCTGACCGGCGATTTCGGCATATCCATTGCCACCAAGCGGCCAGTGCTCGGCGAATTCCAGGCGCTGTTTCCAGCCACGCTGGAACTGGCGACAGTGGCGTTGATCATCGCCGTCCTGCTCGGCATTCCTGCCGGTATCTTCGCCGCGGTCAAGCGTGGCTCGTGGTTCGACCAGGCGACGATGGGTGTCGCGCTGACCGGCTATTCGATGCCGATCTTCTGGTGGGGGTTGCTGCTCATCATCTTCTTCTCCGGCTATCTCGGCTGGACGCCGGTTTCCGGCCGCATCGGCCTGCAGTATTTCTTCAGGCCGACGACCGGGTTCATGCTCATCGACAGCCTGATCTCCGGCAGGAGCGGCGCTTTCAAATCCGCCGTCAGCCATTTGATCCTGCCGTCGATCGTGCTGGCGACGATCCCGCTTGCCGTCATAGCGCGTCAGACGCGCTCGGCGATGCTCGAGGTGCTGGGCGAGGACTATGTCCGCACCGCGCGCGCCAAGGGCCTGGCGCCGCGCCGCGTCATCGGTCTGCACGCTTTTCGCAACGCGCTGATCCCGGTGGTCACCACCATTGGCTTGCAGGTCGGCACATTGATGGCGGGCGCCATTTTGACCGAAACCATTTTTTCCTGGCCGGGCATCGGCAAATGGATGATCGACGCCATCGGCAAGCGCGACTATGTCGTCGTCCAGAGCGGATTGCTGATCATCGCGCTGATCGTCATGGCGGTGAACCTGATCGTCGACGTGCTCTACGCCGTCATCAATCCGCGCATCCGGGTGCAGTGAGATGACCGACGAATCCGCCGCCGAAGCCACCGCTGCCTCCATCCCGACAGGCGGCAGGCAACGGGCTTTCGCCGAGTTCTGGCACTATTTCTCGATGAACACCGGCGCGGTAATCGGCCTTGTCGTGTTTTCGGCGCTGGTGCTGGTGGCGATCTTTGCGCCGTTCGTCGCCCCACATTCGCCCGACGAGCAGTTTCGCGATGCGCTGCTGGCACCTCCTGCCTGGCAGGAAGGCGGCAAATCGATGTTCCTGCTCGGCACCGACGCCGTCGGTCGCGACATGCTTTCACGGTTGATCTTCGGGGCGCGTTTTTCGCTGTTCATCGGCCTGGTGGTCGTCGTCTTCTCACTCACCAGCGGCATCGTGCTTGGCGTGCTCGCCGGCTATTTCCGCGGCTGGGTCGACACGCTGATCATGCGCATCATGGATATCATCCTGGCCTTCCCGTCGCTGCTTCTGGCGCTGGTGCTGGTGGCGATCCTCGGCCCGGGCCTGTTCAACGCCATGCTGGCGATCGCGCTGGTGCTGCAGCCGCATTTCGCACGCCTCACCCGCGCCGCTGTGATGGCCGAAAAGAACCGCGAATATGTCATCTCCGCCAAGGTGGCCGGCGCCGGTCATCTTCGCTTGATGGTGAGGACGATCCTGCCGAACTGCCTGGCACCGCTGATCGTGCAGGCGACGCTGTCCTTCTCCAACGCTATTCTCGAGGCTGCGGCGCTCGGCTTCCTCGGTGTCGGTGCGCAGCCGCCGACGCCGGAATGGGGCACGATGCTGGCCTCGGCGCGCGAGTTCATCCTGCGCGCGCCTTGGGTGGTGACCTTCCCCGGCCTTGCCATCCTGATCACTGTGCTTGCCATCAACCTGATCGGCGATGGTCTGCGCGATGCCTTCGATCCCAAGCTGAAGAGGTCATGATCCAATGCCTCTTCTCGAGATCAAGAGCCTGACCGTTTCCTTCGACACCGCCGCCGGACCATTCATGGCGGTACAAGGCATCGACCTGTCGATCGAACCGCGCGAGGTGCTGGCGATCGTCGGCGAATCCGGTTCCGGCAAATCGGTGGCGATGCTGGCGGTGATGGGGCTTTTGCCCAACACGGCGACGGTGAGGGCCGACCGCATGGCCTTCGACGGCATCGACCTGCTTAAGCTCGGCCCATCCGAGCGGCGCAAGATCGTCGGCAAGGACATTTCGATGATCTTCCAGGAGCCGGTCGCCAGCCTCAACCCGTGCTTTACCGTCGGCTTCCAGATTGAGGAGGTGCTGCGCTTCCACATGGGTATGGACCGCGCCCAGCGCCGGGCGCGCGCCATTGAACTGATGAAGCTCGTCGGCATCGCCGACCCCGAGGAACGGCTGGGCTCCTTCCCGCACCAGATGTCGGGTGGTCAGTGTCAGCGCGTCATGATCGCCATCGCCATCGCCTGCAATCCCAAGCTTTTGATAGCCGACGAGCCAACCACGGCCCTCGACGTCACCATCCAGAAGCAGATCCTCGATCTGCTGGTCGGCCTGCAGGCCAAATATGGCATGGGCCTGATCATGATCACCCACAATATGGGGGTGGTTGCCGAGACCGCCGACCGTGTCATCGTCCAGTACAAGGGCCGCAAGATGGAAGAGGCCGACGTGCTGTCGCTGTTCGAGTCCCCCAAGAGCAACTACACGCGCGCGCTCCTGTCGGCGCTGCCGGAAAACGCCGTCGGCGACCGGTTGCCTACTGTTTCCGACATGTTGTTCGAGCCGGCCCCATCTGTAGTCGCAGCCCGGTCCGCAGGAGGAACCGCCTCATGAGCGTGACGGTAGTCGAAGGCAAGAACATCGTGCGCGACTATCATGTCGGCGGCGGGCTTTTCCGCCCTTCCCGTACGGTTCATGCGGTCAAGGGTGTTTCGTTCAGCGTCAACAAGGGCAAGACGCTGGCCATCGTCGGCGAGAGCGGCTGCGGCAAGTCAACACTTGCCCGCATCATCACCCTGATCGATCCGGCGACCTCCGGCGAGCTTTTCATCGACGGCAAGAAGGTGGACATCGCCAGGGACGGCCTGTCGAAGGAAATGCGTCGCAAGGTGCAGATCGTCTTCCAGAACCCCTATGGTTCGCTCAATCCACGCCAGAAGATCGGCGACGTGCTTGGCGAGCCGCTGCTCATCAACACCGACAGCACGGCTGACGAGCGGCGCGATCTTGCCATGAAGATGCTGAAGAAGGTCGGTCTCGGCCCCGAGCACTATAATCGCTACCCGCATATGTTTTCGGGCGGCCAGCGCCAGCGGATCGCCATCGCCCGCGCGCTGATGCTCAACCCCAGCCTCCTGGTGCTGGACGAGCCGGTCTCGGCGCTTGACCTGTCGGTGCAGGCGCAGGTGCTGAACCTGCTCGCCGACCTGCAGGACGAGTTTCAGCTGACCTATGTTTTCATCAGCCACGACCTGTCGGTGGTGCGCTATATCGCTGACGACGTGATGGTGATGTATTTCGGCGAAGCGGTCGAATACGGCGCGCGCGACGAGGTCTTCGCCGACCCCAAGCACAGCTACACCAGGACGCTGTTCGCGGCGACGCCGCGTGCCGACGTTGCCAGCATCAAGGCAAGGTTGGCGAAAAAGAAGGCCGCCTGATCCGGCGAGGTTTGCCGGCCGGCTACCGCTTCTCGATCCCCGGAATGCCGGAGATCTGCTCGACGAGAAAGTCGACCAGCAGCCGCACCCGGGCAATGCCCGCACGCTCCGGAACGATCAGCATGCTCAGCGGGACCGGAGGCGGAAAATAGCCCGGCATGACCACCTCCAGCCGGCCGGCCGCCAGGAGATCGTCGACAAGCCAGTGGTGCGCGGGTGCGATGCCGCGTCCGGCGACAAGGGCTTCGCGCGCGGCAAGCCCATGGTCCACACGAAATCGCCCGCCAAAGGGCACCGCAAAGGTCTCGCCGCCCGGCCCCTGCAGGACGAGCATGTCGCTTCCCGCGATGTTCGACATCCGGATGCCTTCATGGCCAGGCAGATCCTGCGGGACAGCCGGTCTGCCGCGCGCCGCCAGATAGGCCGGCGCCGCCACCAGCAGACGTCGGGACTGGCCGAGCGCCCGCAGTTTCATCGAGCTGTCGGTGAGCGGACCGAGGCGAAGCGCGATATCGACGCCCTCCCGCACAAGATCGATGCGGTCGTCGGTGAGGCTGAGATCGATGCCGATGTCGGGATAGCGGTCCTGAAAGGCGAAGATCAGCCGGCTGACATGCAAGACCCCGAGCGCCGCCGTGCAGGATATCCGGATCGTGCCGGCCGATGCGCCGCGCGTGCCTCGCGCCTCGTCGCCGGCCTGCTCAACGAGGCGCAGGATCTGGACGCTGTCGGCATAGTAACGGCTGCCTTCGTCGGTCATCGTGACGCGCCGGGTGGTCCTGCTGAGCAAGGGTACTCCGACGGCCTCCTCGAGTTCCCGCAAATGCCGTGTGATTGTCGACTGCCCAACTCCGAGTTCGCGCGCCACAGCCGAGAGGCTACCGCGCTCGGCAACCCGAACGAAGGTGCGCATGCGCTCGAGAGTGACGTCCGATCTATCCATTATTCGGCATTATATTATACATTTCCTGCATATAGTGGATCAGCCCACGGCTGGCTACTTTTGGTGTCTATCGTCCCTTCTTCGGAGTAGACCCATGAAAGTCCTGCTTGTTTTTGCTCATCCTGAACCGCGTTCGCTCAACGGCGCGTTGCGTGACGTCGCCATCAGGGAACTCGAGGCCCAGGGCCACGAGGTGCGGGTGTCCGACCTCTATGCCGATGGCTGGAAATCCGAGGTAGACCGTGCCGACTTTCCGTCGTGGCCGCCCGAAGCACGTTTCCTGCCGGCCGGCGCCTCCAAAAAGGCTTTCGCGACGAACACTCTGACCAATGACGTCAAAGCCGAGATCGGCAAGCTGCTATGGGCCGACACCCTGATCCTCCAGTTCCCGCTGTGGTGGTACGCCATGCCGGCGATCCTCAAGGGCTGGGTCGATCGGGTGTACGCCTACGGCTTCGCCTATGGCGTCGGCGAGCACAGCGACAAGCGGTGGGGCGACCGCTTTGGTGAGGGAACGCTCGCCGGCAAGCGCGCAATGCTGATCGTGACCACCGGCGGCTGGGAGGAGCATTATTCCGCCCGCGGCGTCAACGGCCCGATCGACGACCTGCTGTTCCCGATCAATCACGGGATTCTCTACTATCCGGGCTACGACGTGCTTCCGCCGTTCGTGGTCTACAGGGTGGACCGTTTCGGGGAGGCCGATTTCGAGCCTGCCGCGGAGCGACTGCGCGAGAGGATGCGGACGCTCGAGACAATCCGGCCCATTCCTTATCGGCAGCAGAATGGCGGCGATTACTTGATCCCAAGCATGCAATTGCGCCCGGGCCTGGAGAACCCGGGTGCGACCGCCTTCGCGCTTCACGAGAACCGCGCCGGCGCCGCCGGCCAGCCCGATCAGGACAGCCGGGCGATGATGGTGCGCAGCGCCTCGCCGAAGCGCCGGACTTCCTCGATCGTATTGTAATGCACCAGCGAGGCGCGCACGGCGCCGCTGTCCATGCTGAGATTGAGCCGCTTCATCAGGCGCGGCGCATACATGTGGCCGTCGCGGATGCCGATCTGCATCTCGGCCATCTCCTCGACGATCCTCTGCGGCGACAGCGTGCCGATGTTGAAGCAGAAGGTCGGCACGCGCTCGCCGAGGCGTGCCTCTTCGGCAACGCCGTAGATCGTAGCGCCGCAATCTTTGAGCACCGCCAGCATTTCGCGCGCCAGCACCTGCTCGTAGTCGCGGATGGCATTCATGCCGGCGACGATGTTGTCGCGGCGCGACCGGTTATTGGCTGGAGCAAAATTGCGGCCGATCGATTCGAGGTAGCGCACCGCGGCATCCATGCCGGAGACGTTCTCGTAAATGAAGGTACCGGCCTCGATCTTGTAGGGCGGCTCGTCGGGGATGAAATCCTCGCGGAAGGTCGGCAAGCGCTTCAACGTTTCGAAGCGGCCCCACAGGAAGCCCATATGCGGCGAGAAATTCTTATAGCCGGAGCAGACCAGATAGTCGCAATCCCAAGCCTGCACATCGATCAACCCGTGCGGTCCGTAATGCACGCAGTCGAGGAACACTTCAGCGCCTGCCGCATGCGCAATCCCAGCCACGGAGGCAACGTCGACAATCGAGCCGATCGAATGCGCCGTCACCGTGCAGGCCACGAGCCGGGTGCGCTCGGAGACCAGCGGGCGCAAATCGTCGACATGCAGATTGCCGTCCTCGCGCATCCGCCACCATTTGAACTTGGCGCCGGCGGGCGCCAGCGCCAGCCACGTCGCGATATTGGCGTCGTGGTCCATGTCGGTGACGACGATCTCATCACGCTCCTCGTTTGGTCGCTCGGAAAGCATCTGGCCGATGCCGAGGCTGACCAGGCGGATGAACGAAGTGGCGTTCATGCCGAAACAGATCTCCGCCGGGTTGGCGGCGTTGATCAGCAAGGCCACGCTTTCGCGCGCGCCGGCGACGGCTTGGTCGACGGTGACGCTGCGGCCATAGCGGCCGCCGCGCTGCACATTATGCGCGACCAAATGGTTGGTGACCGCATCGAGTACGCTTTGCGGGATCTGCGCGCCGGCGGCATTGTCCATGAAGACGAAGTCGCCCGCCTGCTGCAAGGCGGGAAACATGGCGCGGATCGTCTCGACCGGGAAAGCTGCGGCATCGCCGGTTTTCGAAATCTGATGCTGGTTCAAGGTCGTCTCCTGCGAAGTGCGCTGACAGATTCAGCGGGTCTTTTCGGTTTGGAAGCGGCGTTCAAGGAGGCTGACGAGACGGACCATCGGCCAGAGAAAGATGAGGTAGACCAGCGCCGCGCCGATCAGCGGTGAGGGGTTGGCATAGAGCGACTGTGCGTTGGTCGCTTCCTTCAGCAGTTCGGGCAGCGCCACGGTGGATGCGAGCGAAGTATCCTTGAACATCGAAACGCAATTGCTCGTCATTGGCGGAATGACCACGCGGATCGCCTGCGGCAGTACCACCTTGCGCAATGTCAGCAAGAACGGCAGGCCGAGCGCCTGCGCCGCCTCGAACTGGCCGCGCGGAATGCTCTCTATGCCGGAGCGGAACACCTCGGCCGAATAGGCCGCCATGATGATGGCGAAGGCCATCACCGCGGACGTCCACGATGACAGGCGAATGCCGAGGAACGGCAGCGCATAGTAGATCAGGATCAGCACGACCAGCACCGGCATCGCCCGGAAAATGTCGATGTAGCCGACAGCCAGTAACCGAAGCGGCTTCGGCGCATAGAGCCGCACCAGGCTGATCGCGAGGCCGACGGGAATACCGATGCCGATGCTCATGATTCCAAGCAACAGCGTGTTCAGGAAACCGCGCAGCAGCGCCGGCAGGCTGGAGACCATGACGTCGGCGTTGAAGAAGGTGTCCAGCAGCGACATCGCAGCATTCCCGAAACGTTTGGCGTCCCGCGACGCTCGAGCCCGAGCCCGAAATCCGAAAATCGTGCCGGCACGAAAGCCGGCACGACATTTAAGCGCGAACTGCCGCTCAGGCCTTCGGCATAGGCATTTCCTTGACGGTCGAGGACTCGGCAGGTGCGTCGCTGCCGAACCACTTCTTGTGGATCGCGGCCAGCGTGCCGTCCTTCTTCATCGCGGTCAGCGCGTCGTTCAGCTTGCCGAGCAGCGGGTGGTCTTTGGTCATCATCAGGCCGTACTGCTCGCCGGTCTTGATGCGCTCTTTTACGGCGAGATCCTTCATCCTGGTGAAAGAATATTCCAGGCCCGGAATATCGCTGACCGCCGCATCGACGCGGCCGGAGCTGAGATCGAGCAGCAAATTCTGCTGCGTGTCGTAGCCTTTGACGTCACTGAACCCGTCCGCTTCCTGGTGGGCCTTGACCCAGGCTTCGCCGGTCGAGCCGGACAGCACGCCGACGATCTTGCCCTTGAGGTCGGCCTCGGCTTTGATCGGGCTGTCGGCCTTCGCGGCGATGCCCATGTCGGAATCATAGTAGGGCTGCGTGAACGACTGAGACTTCAGCCGCTCCGGCGTGATGGTGATCGACGAGATGGCGACGTCGATGCGCTTCGAGGTGGTGGCAGCGAACAGCGCCTGGAAACCGAGGTCGGCGATATCAGTGGTCATGCCGATACGCTTTGCCGCCTCATTGATGATGTCGACTTCGAAACCCTCGAACGTGCCGCTCTCGTTCTTGTATTCAAAAGGCGGATTGGTCGGATAGGCGCCGACATTCAGCGTGCCTTCGGCATAGGCCGGGCCGCCGGCGATGCCGATGGCGGCAGCAAGAAGCAGCAGGTTGCGACGGGTGAAGTTCATTTTCGTTCCCTCTGGTTGTGATCGGACGGGTTGGCCCCGCACGGCTTTGATACGCCAAGTGACCGGACTGCCGGAAAGCCCTCCCGGCACGGCAGTCGTAAGATCGATGCTATCCAAAGTACCGTGCTTTTCAAGGCGAAAGTTTTAAGCTTAAAAAATTGCCGCGTGTTGCCGTCACTCCGGAATAACCGCCGTGGCCTGGATCTCAACCTTGGCGCGATCCTCGACAAGCGCCATCACCTGCATAGCGGCCATCGCCGGAAAATGCCGGCCGATCACCTCGCGATAGACCTCGCCGATCCCCTTGAGATTGGCCAGATATTCCGCCTTGTCGGTAAAGTACCAGGTCATTGAGGTGATATGATCAGGCGTGGCGCCGGCCTCGGCGAGCACGGCAACAATATTGGCCAGCGTCTGCCGCACCTGGCCGACAAGATCATCGGTCTCGAAGCGGCCCTGTCCGTTCCAGCCGACCTGCCCGCCGACGAAGACAAGCTGCCCACGCGCGGTAACGCCATTGGCGTAGCCGACGGGTTTCGCCCAGCCTTCCGGCTGCAGGATGGTGTGCATGTCAAAACCTCCCAATGCTCAAATCCGGTCGCTTAAAACTCAAAGACAATCAATTCTTCCACACAACTCCGGTCTCAGGCCGCCCCCATCACCTGCCGTGCAATCACCACCTTCTGCACGTCGGACGCTCCCTCGTAGATGCGCAGCGCCCGGATCTCACGATACAGACTTTCGATGATATGGCCCTTGCGGACGCCGTCGCCGCCATGCAGCTGCACAGCCTTGTCGATCACCTCTTGCGCTTTGTCGGTAGCGAACAGCTTGGCCATGGCGGCTTCGCGGGTAACCCGAGCCGCGCCCATGTCCTTGGTCCAGGCGGCACGATAGACCAGCAACGCGGCGGCATCGACATCCAGCGCCATGTCGGCGATGTGGCCCTGCACCATCTGCAGCTCGGCCATCGGCGCACCGAACAGGCTGCGCTCGGCCACTCTTGTGATGCTTTCGTCCAGCGCGCGCCGGGCAAAGCCGAGCGCCGCTGCGCCGACGGTCGAACGGAACACGTCGAGCACGGACATGGCGATGCGAAAACCGTCACCGGGTTTGCCGATCAGCGCCGAGGCTGGAATGCGTGCATTGTCGAAGGACAGCCGGGCGAGCGGGTGCGGCGCAATCACCTCCAGCCGCTCGGCAACGATCAGCCCCTCGGTTTCGGAAGGCACGACAAAGGCGGAAAGCCCCTTGGCGCCGGGCGCCTCGCCGGTACGGGCAAAGACAACATAAAAGTCAGCGATACCGCCGTTGGAGATCCAAGTCTTTTCGCCCGATAGGAGATAGCTGTCGCCGTCACGCGTGGCCGTCATTTCCATATTGGCAACGTCCGAGCCCGAGCGCGGCTCCGACAGCGCGAAAGCCGAAATCGCCTTGCCGGCCCGTGTTTTCGCCAGCCAGCTCTGCTGGTCGGGCGAGCCGAACAGGCTGAGCGCACCAGTGCCGAGCCCTTGCATGGCGAAGGCGAAATCGGCCAGCCCGTCATGCCGGGCCAGCGTCTCGCGGGTGAGGCAGAGCGTGCGCACGTCGAGTGCTGCAGGGTTGTCGGAATCGAGCCCCGTCGGCTTCAGCCAGCCGTCCTTGCCGAGCTTGGTCACCAGCTCGCGACAGGCGGCGTCGACATCGTCATGCGCGACCGGCAGGTTCTTGGCGCACCATGCCTCCAGCCGCTCTGCCAGTTCGCGGTGACGATCCTCGAAGAACGGCCAGGAGAGGAAGGAACGGTCAGGCATTTCTGCCTCCACAGTTCTCCGGCCCTGCCGCTCCACGGCGCCCCCCTCTGTCTTGCCGGACATCTCCCCCTCTAGTGGGGAGATTGGCAGCTCCGGCGTCGGCTCCTATCTTGCGGCGGTGGCGATTGGCGAAAGCCGCAGCGACATTCGATCTCCCCCCTTGAGGGGGAGATGGCCGGCAGGCCAGAGGGGGGTGCTGTCCCGCCAGCGTGGCCATGGAAGCGATCATTCTCAATCCCCCTCGAACACCGGTTTTTCCTTCGCGACGAAAGCCGTGTACGCCCGCTCGAAGTCACGGGTCTGCATGCAGATCGCCTGCGCCTGGGCTTCCGCTTCGATCGCCTGGTCAAGCCCCATCGACCATTCCTGATTCAGCTGCGTCTTGGTCATGCCATGGGCGAAGGTCGGGCCGGAAACGATGCGCGCGGCCATGTTGAGCGCGTCGGTCTCGAGCGTTGCGGCATCGACCAGCCGGTTGTAGAAGCCCCAGCGCTCGCCTTCCTCGGCGCTCATCGTGCGGCCGGTATAGAGCAGCTCGGCGGCGCGGCCCTGGCCAATGATGCGCGGCAGGATCGCGCAGGCGCCCATGTCGCAGCCGGCAAGGCCGACGCGGGTGAACAGGAAAGCCGTTTTGGCCTGTGGCGTTGCGATGCGGATATCGGAAGCCATGGCGATGATCGCGCCGGCGCCGACCGCCACGCCGTCGACCGCCGCAACAATCGGCTTACCGCAATTCAACATCGCCTTGACGAAATCGCCGGTCATGCGAGTGAAGGCGAGCAGCGCCTTCATGTCCATCTTGACCAGCGGGCCGATAATTTCATGGACATCGCCGCCCGAGCAGAAATTGCCGCCATTGGGCAGGAACACCACTGCATCGACGTCGTCGGCATAGACGAGGTCGCGAAAAGTGTCGCGCAATTCGGCATAGCTGTCGAAGGTCAACGGGTTCTTGCGTTCGGGCCGGTCGAGCCGGATCTTTGCGACCTTGCCTTCGACCTGCCATTGGAAATGCTTCGGCTTGCGGCCCGCCATCTTCGTCATTCCCGTCCCTCCCAATTGCTGCGGAAGGAGGTCAGCATGCCGGTCAGCCGGCGCGCCTCGTCCTCGCTCACATTGCCCAGCAACTCGCCGACCCATTTCTCATGCGCGGCGGCGATTACGGCGAAAGTCCTCGACCCTTCCTCGGTCAGCCGCACCATCGAAGTGCGGCGGTCGCCATTGCGTCGGGCCCGCATCACCAGCCCTTCCGAGACCAGCCGGTCGATGATGCCGGTGACATTGCCGTTGGACACCAGCAGGAAGCGCGACAGGTCGCTCATCAGCATGCCTTCAGGCGCCCTGTAGAGCGCGGCCATCACGTCGAAGCGTGGCAGCGTCGTGTTGAACTCTTGCCGCAAGCGTTCGCGCAGCTCGGCCTCGATGGTGCGCGAGGCGCGCAGCAGGCGTATCCACAGCCGCAGGCGGTCTTTGCCGGGTCCGGACGGGGCAGGCAGGGGACCGGCTACCATGTCTCACCTCCGGAGATCGAAATCGTCTGCCCGGTAATCGACCGGGCGGCGTCGCCACACAGATAAAGTACCGCGGCCGCAATTTCTTCCGGCTGGATGAAGCGGCCTTGCGGGTTGGTCGCGGCAAGGCTTGTCCGTGCCTGCTCGGACGAGCGGCCGGTCGTTTGGACGATGCGCTGGACGGCGCTCTCCAGCATCTCGGTTTCGACAAACCCTGGGCACACGGCATTCACTGTTATGCCGGACTTGGCGGTCTCGACGGCGAGTGCCCGCATCAGGCCGACGACGCCATGCTTGGCGGCAACGTAAGCTGCAACATAGGGATAGCCTTTCAGTCCGGCGGTGGAGGCGACGAAGATGATACGGCCAGTCTTGCGCACTGCCATGCCGGCCAACGCCGGCTTCACAGTCAGAAACGCACCGGTCAAGTTGACGTCGAGCGTGCGCTGCCAGTCTGCCAGCGAGGTCCGCTGCGCCGGGGCGCTGCCGGACATGCCGGCATTGGCAACGACGACGTCGAACGGTCCGCGTGCCGCTTCCGCGGCCTCGTAGAGCGACGCCATCGATGCCTCGTCGGCGACGTCGGCGGCATTGGCGAAGATGCGCTTGTTCTCGGCGGCAACCGCAGCCAGCGCCGCTTCGCGCCGGCCGCAGATGGTCACGTTAACGCCCGCGCCGGCAAGCGCCAGCGCGATCGCCCGGCCGACGCCGGAGCCGCCGCCGGTGACCAGCGCATGACGCCCCGAAATCGTCGTCGCGGCACTCATACTTTCAGCCCCGCTGCCGCTTCGCGTTCGGCCAGCCGGTAGAGCTGGTCGCGGCCGGGCAGATAGGGATCCGGCCATTTGACGCCGCGATCGCCAAGCGTGACGGCCGCGTGCAGCGTCCAGTAGGGATCGGCAAGATGCGGCCTAGCCAGTGCGACGAGATCGGCACGGCCCGCCATCAGGATCGAGTTGACATGGTCCGGCTCGTAGATATTGCCGACCGCCATCGTCGCCATACCGACCTCGTTGCGGATGCGGTCGGAAAACGGTGTCTGGAACATGCGGCCATAGACCGGTCTTGCCACGGCCGAAGTCTGGCCGGCCGACACGTCGCAGATGTCGACGCCGGCCTCATGCAGCAGCCGCGCGATCTCGACGGCATCGGCCGGCGTCACGCCTTCGATGCCGAGCCAGTCATTGGCGGAGATGCGCATCGAGATCGGCTTCTCGGCCGGCCACACGGCGCGCACCGCATGAAAGATTTCCAAGGGATAGCGCATGCGGTTTTCCAGCGAGCCGCCATAGGCATCGGTACGCCGGTTGGTCAGGGGCGTGATGAAGGAGGACAGGAGATAGCCGTGCGCGGCGTGTATTTCGAGCATGTCGAAGCGGCAGCGCGCCGCCATCTCGGCCGAGGCGACAAACTGGTCGCGCACCATATCCATGTCGGCGCGGTTCATCGCCCTCGGCACCTGGTTTTCCAGCGACCACGGCACGGAAGACGCTGCCATGACCGGCCAATTGCCCGAGGGCAGCGGCACGTCGGTTCCTTGCCAGCCGAGCCTGGTCGACCCCTTGGCACCCGAATGGCCGATCTGGGCGCAGATCTTGGCCTCGGTTTCGCCATGGACGAACTCGACCAGCCGCTTCCAGGCGACCTCATGCTCGGGCGCATAGAAACCGGGGCAGCCAGGCGTGATGCGGCCCTCCGGGCTGACGCAGGTCATCTCGATGTAGAGGAGGCCGGCGCCGCCCTTGGCCCGTTCGGCGTAATGGGCGAAATGCCAGTCGGTCGGACAGCCGTCGACGGCCTTGTACTGCGCCATCGGCGAGACGACGATGCGGTTCTGCAGCGTCATGTCGCGCAGCCGGAACGGCGCGAACATCGGCGCGCGACGAAGACTGTTGCCGCCGGCTCCGGCCTGGCGCTGAAACCATTCTTCAGCGCCGGCCAGCCATTCGGCATCGCGCAGCCGCAAATTTTCGTGGCCGATGCGCTGCGAGCGGGTCAGCAGCGAATAGTTGAACTGCACTGGATCGAGGCCGAGATAGCGCTCGACCTCCTCGAACCATTCGAGCGAATTGCGCGCCGCCGACTGCAGCTTCAGCACTTCGGTGCGCCGCGCATCCTCATATTTGCGGAAGGCCGCATCGAGGCCCGGCTCGGACTCGACATAGTCGGCCAGCGCAACCGCGCTTTCCAGCGCCAGCTTGGTGCCGGAGCCGATCGAGAAATGCGCGCTCGCCGCCGCGTCGCCCATCAGCGCCAGGTTCTTGTAGGACCAGCGTTCGCACAAGACGCGTGGGAAATTGATCCACGCCGAGCCGCGGATATGATTGGCGTTGGTCATCAGCGCGTGGCCGCCCAGATGCCTGGCGAAGATGCGCTCGCAGACGGCGATCGATTCCTGCTGCGACATCGCGCCGAAGCCGAAGCGCTGCCAGGTCTGCTCGCTGCATTCGACGATGAAGGTCGCGGTATCGCTGTCGAACTGGTAGGCATGCGCCCACACCCAGCCATGCTCGGTCTTTTCGAAGATGAAGGTGAAGGCATCGTCGAATTTCTGGTGGGTGCCGAGCCAGACGAACTTGCATTTACGGATGTCGATATCGGGCTTGAACACGTCGACGAAGGCGCCCCGCGCTTTCGAGTTCAGCCCATCGGCGGCGACGACCAGATCGTGCGTCTCCATATACGGCTTGGGATCGGCGATGTCGGTCTCGAAGACCAGCTTGACGCCTAGTTCGCGCGCCCGCCGCTGCAGCAGCGTGAGCAGCCGCTTGCGGCCGATGCCGCAAAAGCCGTGGCCGGTCGAGACCGTGCGCACGCCGTCATGGATGACGGCAATGTCGTCCCAATAGGCGAAGTGCTTGCGGATCCAGACGGCGCTGACCGGGTCGTTCTTGGTCAGGTTCTCCAGCGTTTCGGCCGACAGCACGACGCCCCAGCCGAACGTATCATCGGCACGGTTGCGCTCGAGCACCGTCACTTCATGCGCGGCATCCCTGAGCTTCAGCGAGATGGCAAAGTAGAGCCCGGCTGGTCCGCCGCCGAGAACCGCAACTTTCATCGTGCGATCTCCTCTTCGCTTCTGTCCGTCGAGTTTACGCCTGAGGCGGATTAATTCAAGCTTGAAGTTTCAGGATTGAAACAATCCGCCTCGGAAACCCAGCTTGCCGGCAATCGGCTTGCGCAGGCCAGGGACGCCCGGACTATTTTTCCGGGTTCTTCGGGCTCCACAGCACCGTCTCCGCATCTTTTTCATAGGCCATGCCATTGGGATAGCTGATCGCTTCCAACTGCAAGCCCCAAGGCGCCTGGAAGTAGAGGATGGTCTGGCCTGCGGCCGGGCCTTCGGTAACCGGCAGCGGCCCCATCCGCGTCTTGACGCTCTTGCCGTCAAGATAGGTTTTTGCGGCGGCGATGTCGTCGACATAGAAGGCGATATGGAAGCCGCCTATGTCGCTGTTGCGAGGCGTCAGGTCCTTCTGGTCCGGCGCAGTGTATTTGAACAGCTCGATGTTCGACCCGTGTCCGCAGCGGACCAGGGTGATCTCCTCGATCACCGCCTTGGGATCGACGCCCAGCAGATCCTGCATGAACGTGCCCTTGTCGTCGGCGAACGGGCCGAACGACATCGCCTTCTTGCAGCCAACCACTTCGGTGAAGAACTCGACTGCCTGCTGCATGTCGGGGACGGTGACCCCGGTGTGGTCGTGGCCACGCATGCCGGGTATCGAATCAGCCGAGGCTGTCCCCATCGAGCCGAGCAGAGCTGCCGCAAGCATCGTGTTTCTGATCGCGTATTTCATTCCAGTTCTCCTCCGTTTCGCGAGCTGACTTGTCGACGCACGTCCGAGGCCCGCCCTTCGGCGTGCGAATAGGATTGTGTTTCATGCCGGCGCCTTTGCGGCGGGCAGCAACCAAGCGTCATCGATCTCGGGCAGCGGAATGGCGGCGAGGAGGTCGCGCGTGTAGGCCTGCTGAGGCTTCTCGAACAAAGTATCCGTCGCGCTGGCTTCGACGATCGCGCCTTCGCGCATGACGATCACTTGCCTGCAGAGCCGCCGGATCACCGACAGATCATGGCTGATGAAGGCAATGGTGAGGCCCATCTCGGCGGCGAGTTTTTCCAGCAGCATGAGGATCTGCGCCTGGGTCGAGACGTCGAGGCCGGAGACGATCTCGTCGGCCAGCACGAATTTCGGCGACAGCGCCAGGGCGCGGGCGATGCCGACACGCTGGCGCTGGCCGCCCGACAATTCGTGGCGGTAGCGGCTGGCAAAGCTCTGCGGCAGCCCGACGCGCTTCAACGCCTCGGCGACGCGCGCCTTGAGATTATCGCCAAGGCCGTTCTGCTTGAGGGGTGCTGCGATGATGCTGGCAATGGTGCGGCGCGGGTTGAGCGACGACATCGGATCCTGGAAGATCATCTGCAGATTGCGGCGCAGCGGCCGCAGCTCATTCTCCGCCAGATGCGTGATGTCGCGGCCGTCGAAGGTGACGGTGCCGGCGCTCGGCTCCAAAAGCCGCACCAGCGCGCGGCCAAGCGTCGATTTGCCGGAGCCGGATTCGCCGACGATGCCGGTTACCGATCCCCTTGGCAGGTCGAAATCGAGGCCTTTCAGGATCTCGGCCATTGGCGCGCGACCGATCAGCGGCTTGCGCGTCATGTCGGGCAGCGCGACCTTCAGCCCACGTACGGAAAACAGCGGCTCAGTCATGCGGTCGCCTCCAGGCCTGATCGGCAGAAGCGATCTCCGCAGCAAGCCCGGCCAATACCGCCTCGTCCACCGGTTTCAGCGATGCAAGCGGATCGGTGTAGCGCGGCGTCGCCGCCATCAGCGCCCGTGTGTAGGCGTGCTGCGGGGCGGCGAAGAGGACAGCCGTCTCGGCCTCCTCCACCACCTTGCCGGCATAGAGCACGGAAACTTTCTGGCTGATCTTGGCGACGACGCCGAGATCGTGGGTGACGAACAGGATCGCCGTGCCGTGCTCGCGCTGCAATTGCGCGATCAGCCGCAGGATCTGCTTCTGCACGGTTACGTCGAGCGCCGTGGTCGGCTCGTCGGCGACGATCAGCCTTGGTTCGGCTGCGAACGCCGCGGCGATCAGCACGCGCTGGCGCATGCCGCCGGACAGCTCGTGCGGATAGCATTTGAGGACACGCTCGGGATCGCGGATCTGCACCTCGTCCAGCAATTGCCGGATGCGTGCATCGGCCTTCTCGCCGCTCCAGCGCAGGATGCGCACCAGCCGGTCGGTCATCTGCGGGCCGATGCGGCGCGACGGATTGAGCGCGGTCAAGGGATCCTGTGGGATCAGCGCCGTGCGCGCGCCGATCAGCGTGCGCCGTGCCCTGGGCTGGAGCTTGCCGAGGTCCTCGCCCTCGAAAAGCATATCGCCTTCGACGATGCGTACGCTGGGTGGCAGCACGCCGAGCACCGCCTTGCCGATCATCGTCTTGCCGGCGCCGCTCTCGCCGACCAGCGCCCGGACTTCTCCGGGCCCGACGGCTAGCGACACCGAGCGCAGCACGCGCAAGCCATTAGGCAGCACCGCGCTAAGGCTGCGTATGTCCAGGCAGGGTTTCGCGGGCGCGTTCATCGCAGCACCGGATCGAAACGTGCCCTGAGACCTTCGCCGAACTGGCTGAACGACAGCACCGTCAGGATCAGGGTGACCAGCGGGAACACCAGCACCCACCAGGCCTGATGGATCGACAGGCGGCCCTCGGCGATGATGCCGCCCCAGGTCGGATCGTCGGTCGAGATCGACAGATTGACGAAGGACAGGATCGCCTCGACGATGACGGCAATGCCCATCTCAAGCGACAGCAGTGCGACGATCGACGGCACCACATTGGGCAGCACCTCGCGCAGCATGATGCCGATGCGGCCATAGCCGGCGATGCGGGCGTTCTCGACATAGTCCATTCGCGACTGGCCCATCGCCTCGGCGCGGATCACCCGGCAGAAGCGCGTCCAGTCGATGACGGCGATGGCGATGATGACCGAGCTCAAGCCGGTACCGAGCACGGCGACCAGCAGGATGGCAAACAGCACCGGCGGGAACGCCATCCAGACATCGACGATGCGCGAGATGATGCGGTCGGCCCAGCCGCCGAAATAGCCTGATATCAGGCCGAGCGTCGAGCCGACCAGGCAGGCGGCGATCGCGGCGGCGAAGGCGACGATGAAGGCGATGCGGCCGCCGAAGATCAGCCGGGAGAGCAGGTCGCGGCCGAGGCTGTCGGTGCCGAGCCAGTAGCCGGGCTCTGCACCGGTCAGCCAGATCGGCGGCAGCCGCTCCAGCATCAAATCCTGCGCCAGCGGGTCCTGCGGTGCGACCAGCGGCGCGAAAATTGCGGCCAGCAGCGCAATCAGCAGCCAGCCGCCGGCCAGCCACAGGCGTGCCCGCGAGCCATGTCTTGAAATACGGGCCTCATCCATGGCGCAGCCTCGGATTGAGCAGCGCATACATCATGTCGACGGCAAGGTTGATCAGCACGAACAACAGCGCGAACACCAGCACGATGCCCTGGATCAGCGGCAGGTCGCGGTTGATGACGGCATCGATCGCCATATTGCCGAGGCCTTCATAGGAAAACAGCCGCTCGACGATGACCGTACCGCCGATCAGGAAGGTGAACTGCACGCCGACCAGCGTCAGCGTCGGCAGCGCCGCGTTCTTCAGCGCCTCGCGCAGGATGACCTGCGTTTCCGAAAAGCCCTTTACCCGCGCCAGCACGACATAGTCGAGGTCGAGCACTTCCTTGAGCGACTGTTTCAGCAACTGCGAGATGATGGCGGCCAGCGGCAGCGCCAAGGCCACGGCCGGCATCAGCACGTGCGCCAGCAAATCCTTGGTCAGGTCGAAGCGCAGTCGCACGATGCTTTCGAACAGATAGAATTGCGTGGCGAAGGGCAGGTCGAGCTGCGGCGACACCCGGCCGGAAATGTCGAAGATGGGCACCAGCACGCCGAACAGCAGGATCAGCACCAGGCCCCACAGGAAATCGGGAATCGAGAGCGCCGCACCGCTCGCAATGTCGATGCCGGCTTCGACCGCTGTGCCGCGCTCGCGCGCGCCGAGGATCGCCGTCGTGCCGCCGATCGCCACCGCCATCAGGAGCGCGACGGTGGCGAGTTCCAGCGTCGCCGGGAGGCGATTGAAGACCAACCCAAGCACGTCCTGACGCAGTGAGATCGACGTGCCGAAATCGCCCCTGACGACACCGGCCAGCCAGATGAAGAACTGCTGGACGATGGTCTTGTCGAGCCCGTAAAGCGCGCGCAGCCGGGCGATGTCGGCATCGGTCGCGCCGGGCGGCAGCATCATCGCGATTGGGTCGCCCGGCGCGACGCGGATGACGACGAAGACGACGACGGCCACACCGAACAGCGTGATCGCCATCGTCAGAAGACGGATCAGGAATCTTTGCAGCAGCATTCTGGCTTAAGCCTAATGCGTTTCAGTGACTGATGGAACGAACAGGCCCCCTCATCCGGCCGCTTCGCGGCCACCTTCTCCCCGAGGGGAGAAGAGGTCGCTGACGGCTGAGCCAGTCTCTTCTCCCCAGCTGGGGAGAAGGTGGCCCGAAGGGCCGGATGAGGGGGCCTGCGCAAGCAGAGGAGGCACGCTATCTTGCGACCGCGGGCCTCCTCGCGCTGATCTCAGGCCGGGCTCATCAGCGCCGGCAGAAGTGCGCCCGACACATGCTGTACGACGTTGACGCCCTTGGCATGCACGATCGGCTGCGCATACTGGATCAGCGGCAGCACATAGGCCTGTTCGGCGATGTATTTGTCGACGGCCTTCCAGCCGGCGATGCGCTTGGCCTCGTCCTTCTCGCCCCATAGCGGGTTGATCATGTCGATCAGGTCTTGACTGTCCCATACCGAATGCGGGCTTGGGCCATACATGGCGAAGCCGGTCGACGTCGTGGGATCGCCGATGGCATTGCCCCAATTGTAGAAGGCCGCCGGCGCCAGCTTGTCGGCTGCGCGCAGCTCGTAGTGCTTGGCGATCTCGTAGACCTCGATCTTCGCCTCGATACCGACCTTGCGCCACATGCCGACGATCGCCTGGATCATCTCGTAATCCTTGGGCTTGAAGCCCTTGGTCGTCTGTATCGTGAACTTGACCGGCTTTTCCGGCGAATAGCCGGATGCGGCCAGCAATTCCTTGGCCTTTTCCGGATTGTGCTCGACCTTGATCGACGCATCGTAGGCGGCGTATTCCGGTGTCTCCAGCGTATCTATGGGTTGGCCGTAGCCGCGCAGCAACCGATCGACCAAAAGCTTTTTGTCGACCGCCATCACCGCTGCCTGGCGGACGTTCTTGTCCAGCATCACGTCGATGTCGTTGAAGAAGATCATGCCGATGTCGGAAACATTCTTGCACGAGCCGGCAAGCCCGTCCTTGGCGATCAGGCGGTCATATTCCTCGTAAGGAATTTCCAGCGTCACCTGCGAGGAACCGGACTCGATCTCGGCGACGCGGCTCGCCGCATCGGTGACGAACTTGATGGTCACGTTTTCGAAGGCCGGCTTGCCGCCCCAGTAGTTCGGGTTGGCTTTAAGCCGCAGGAAGGCGTTGCGCTCGAATTTGTCGACCATATAGGGTCCGGTGCCGATCGGAGCTTTCTCGAAGCCTTCGGCGCCGACCTTCTCGTAATAGGCCTTCGGCATGATGTAGCCGGTGAGGAACGACATCCACTTGAAATACACCGGGTCGAACTGCACGACATCGCCGGTGATCTTGTTGCCGTCGATCTTGAAGTTGTTGACGTTCTTCCAGACGAACTGGATCGGGTTGCCGGTCTTTTCGTCGCCCGCCCGCTGCAGCGACCAGACCACGTCTTCGGCCGTAAATGGCGAGCCGTCATGCCATTTCACGCCCTCGCGCACCGTCATCATGATCTTGCCGCGATCTTCGTTCCAGCCCCATTCGGTGAGCAGGCCGGGCGCGAAGGAAAGATCCGGCTTCTGCGGGATGAACTGGTCGAACACCGATTGGTAGAGGCCCTGGATGGTCGGGTTGACGGCCGAAGGCCCGGTGGTCGGGTCCCAGGACGGCAGGTTGACATTGTAGGCGATGGTCAGTTCGCCGGCAGCCTTGGCGATTTGCGGCAGGCCGAGCGCCGTTGCGCCAAGTGCCGCCGCGCCATATCCGAGCAATTCTCGTCTGTTGATTGTCATGGTCGTTCCCCTGTTGCTTTTATGCGCGGTGTCGTTGTCGTTTCGTGGGTTCAGGCTCCTTGGGCAACCGCGCCTTGTCCTCCTTCACCCCTGGATGAAAAATGGTGCCTACCTCCCGCCAAGTTGTTGCGCGAGCATGAAGCCCGACGCCGCCCCGGTGCCGGCGCCCGGCCATGTTGCCGCCCCGGTCAGGTGCAGATTGCCGACCGGCGTGTTCCAGCCGGCGTAACCGCGCGCCGGCCGGAACAGGAAATTCTGCGCCAGATGATGGCTGCCGCAGATCTGGTCGCCGCCGACGAGGTTCGGGTTCTCGCGTTCGAGGTCGACGGGCGAGAACACGGCGCGGCCGAGGATCTTCCGGCGAAGGCCGGGCGCATAGCGCTCGATAATGTCGAGGACGCGCTCGGCGTAGTGCTCCCTAGCCTCGTCCCAGTGAGCCGCCGCGATCGTGCCCGCCGCATCGCCCACAATCTCGGCCGGCAGCATGCGCACCTGCACCCACAGCACGTGCTTGCCGTCTGGCGCACGCGAGGGATCGACCGCGGTCGGCTGGCCGACGACCAGCACCGGTTCATCCGGCAGCATGCCGGACATCGCCTGTTGATAGGTCCGCGACATGGCATCGAGCGACGGCGACAGATGCACATAGGCGAACTGCCGAAGCTCGGCACCGGCGCGCCAGTCCGGCAGATCGTCGAGTGCCAGATGGATCATCATCGTCCCCGGCGCGCGGCGGAATTTTTTCATGGCCGTGTCGAAGCCGGCATCGCCCGATCCATTACGCAAAAGTTTCCCGGTCAGCGCCTTGGGCGCGACACCGGCGATGACGGCCCTGGTGGCGGTGTGGGTCTCGCCGGAAGCGAGCCGCACGCCGGTCGCCTTGCCGGCCGAAACTGTGATCTCGGCAACATCAGCCTCGGTGACGATCTTGCCGCCGGCAGCCGTGAGCATGCCCGACAAAGCGCGGATGATGGTGTCGGCGCCGCCCTTGCCGAGCACCATGCCGAAGCACTGGTTGGCCATGGATTCAAGGTATGGGAATACCGCGCCGCCGGCGATGTCGGGCGCGAAATCGAGATGCATGCCCCAGGTGGCGAGCGTTGCCCTGACATGCGGCGACTCGAAGTTCTCCTCGAGCCAGGCGCGCGGCGAGGAAAGCAGCAACCGGCCAGTGTCGAGCGCGCCGGCAAGGCCCTTCTTGCGCCACAGGTTCCAGGCGGTGCCGGCCAGCGCACGGCCACTCATCGGTGCGCCCAGCAGCCGGAACAGATGCTCGGCCTCGGCAGGGAAAGCCGCGACCAGCCGGCGCCATGTCGCCGCGTCGGCCGCGGAAAAAGCCGCCATCCGCGACGCGGTCCTTTCCAGGTCGTTGCTGACGCCGAACCAGCGACCATCCGGGAAGGCACTGGCGAAGCAGTCGGCGACCGGCGCGAACTCCAGCCCGCGGGTTTTCAATTCATTTGCATATTTCTTGTGGAAGCCCGAACCAGCGAACAGGCTCACATTCATCGCACCGAAATCGTGCCGGAAGCCCGGCAGCGTGAATTCGCGCGTCTGGACGGCGCCGCCGATCGTTGCATTGCGTTCGAAAACCGCAGTTTTCGAACCTTTGAGCGCCAGATGCGCGGCGCATGCCAGACTGTTGTGGCCTGCCCCGACAAATATGGCGTCGAACTCGCTCACGCCCCGTCCCATTTCCTTTATGCTTAAAGATAATTGCAGATGCATATGTTTTCGTCTAGTAGGATATTAAGGGCCGCGAGAGCCTTCAGCACCATCGAGAAAGAGGGAACAGAGACCATGGAAACACAACAACTCCTCGGCGAAGTTGCCGGCCAGCTTCTTTCCGGCGCCATCCAGGTGGTCGACCTGACGGCGCCGCTCGGGCCGGACACGCCGCTGATCAAGCTGCCGCCGGAACTCGCGGTGGACACGCCGAAGATCGAGATCCACGCCATCTCCGCCTATGACAAGAATGGCCCGTGGTGGGCGTGGAACTGGTTGAAGCTCGGCGAGCATTCGGGCACCCATTTCGACGCGCCCAACCACTGGATCACCGGCAAGGATTATCCGGACGGCGCTACCGACACCATTCCGGCGCAGAACTTCGTCGGCCCCGTCAACGTCATCGACTGTTCGAAGCAAGCGGCAGCCGATCACGATTTCCTGCTCACCGTCGATCACATCAAGGCATGGGAAGCCGAACATGGCGCTATCAACGCGGGCGAGTGGGTGGTGATGCGCACCGACTGGTATAAGCGCAACGGCTCGGAAGCCGAGTTCCTCAACGCCAATGAGACTGGTCCGCACACGCCCGGCCCGACCGCCGAAGCCATCCAGTATCTGATCGGCAAGGACATCAAGGGCTGGGGTAGTGAGACGATCGGCACGGATGCTGGAAAAGCAGGCGGCATGGAGCCGCCATTCCCGGCGCACAGCCTGATGCACAAGGCCAACCGCTACGGCCTTGCCAGCCTCTGCAACCTCGACCGGCTGCCGCCGAAGGGCGCGATCCTGATCGCGGCACCGCTCAAGATCGAGCACGGTACCGGCAGCCCGATCCGCGCGCTGGCATTGGTGCCAAGGCAATAGGGTAGCTGCGGTCTTCGGGAGAAGATCATGTGCGCAGGCAATGCTGTAGTGACGGTTTGGGAGCAGCAGACCTGCAAGGCTGCGGCTCTACGGCGCCCCCCTCTGTCCTGCCGGACATCTCCCCCACTTGTGGGGAGATTGGCAGTTTCGGCGCCCCGCTCATTCCTGCGACGTTGGAGCGTGGCGAAGGCCAAGGTGACGGCCGATCTCCCCCCAAGTGGGGGAGATGTCCGGCAGGACAGAGGGGGGCGCCGTAGAGCGCCAATCTCTGCAATTGAACTCCTGCCGGTTAGGAGCAACCCTCGATGAGCGCTCCCGATCACATCATCGTCGGCAGCGGCATCAACGCGCTGGTTTGCGCGGCGATGCTCGGCGGCAAGGGGGCGAAGGTGCTGGTGCTCGAGCGCAACGACCGCATCGGCGGCTGCGTGCGCACCGAAGAAATCACCGCGCCCGGCTTCATCCACGACGTGATGGCGACGACCTTCGTCCTGTTCATCACCTCGCCGGCCTATGCGGCATTGGGCAAGGAACTGGCGCGGCACGGCCTGGAGTTTTGCAACACCTCCAGGCCGACCGGCGTGCTGCGCCCGGACGGCAGCCATGCCGTCCTGCGCACCGACCGTACCGCCAATGTAGCGGCGATCAATGCGCTTGCCGCGGGTGACGGCGACCGGCACGCAAACGATGTCGGCGAGATCGAGCGCAACGCCGGTCTGCTGTTCGGGCTGCTCGGCGGCAGCCTGTGGTCCTACCCGACGGCCAGGCTGCTGGCGGGTGAAGCCTGGCGGCGCGGCCCGCGCGGCCTTGCCGCCTTTCTCGGCGACGCACTGGTGCCGGCGCGCGGCTGGCTGGAAAGCACCTACCAGTCGGAAACCATGCGCGCGCTGTGGGCGCCCTGGGTGCTGCATGCCGGCCTCGGGCCTGAGGACGCGTTCTCCGGCCAGATCGCCAGGGTCATCGCCTTCGCGCTTGAGGCGGCCGGCGCGCCGATCGTCAAGGGCGGCGCCAGGAACCTGCTGTCCGCCTTCGAAGCCCTGATCAGGGAACGTGGCGGCGAAATCCGCACCGGCGCCGACGTCGCGGCTATCGTCCAAAGCGGAGGCCGCGCCACCGGCGTGCGGCTGGCTTCGGGCGAAACGGTCACGGCGAACAAGAGCGTTATCTGCTCGGTCACGCCGACCCAGCTCTACGAGCGGCTGCTCGGCGACGCGGCCTCGAAAGCCGACGTCGAGGCAGCGCAAAAATACCGCTACGGCAAGGGCAATTTCCAGATCCACTATGCCTTGGATAAACCAGCGGCATGGCGCGGCGACGGCCTGGACAAGGTCGCGCTGCTGCATCTGACGCCCGGGTTGGATGGCGTGTCGAAGGCCTGCAACGAGGCCGTGCGCGGCATGTTGCCTGAGGTGCCGACCATCTGTGTCGGCCAGCCGCACGCGCTCGACCCATCGCGCTGCCCGGATGGCAAGGCGGTCCTGTGGCTGCAATTGCCCGAGGCGCCACGGCATATCAAGGGCGATGCCGCCGGCAAACTGCAGATACCGGCCGACGGCCGCTGGACCGAGGCATTGCGCGAAGCCTATGCCGATCGTGCCGAAGCGATCCTCGCCAGCCATATAGGCGGGTTCAAGGACAGCGTTATCGCACGTCGTGCCTATTCGCCGGCTGATCTCGAAGCGATGAACATCAACCTGGTTGGCGGCGACCCCTATGGCGGCTCCTCGACCATCGACCAGTCGTTCCTGTGGCGGCCGTTCAAGACGAGCCGCAATCACGCCACCGAGGTCAAGGGACTCTACCACATCGGCGCCTCGACCCATCCGGGTGCTGGCTTGGGCGGCGGCTCCGGCTTTCTCCTGGCGGGGAGGCTGTGATGGAACAGAAGGTCGAAAGGCGCCAGCGCATCTCGACTTTGGGCCAGATCGGCCTGCAGCAGTTCGCGCCCTATCTGATGAACCGCATCATGGGCCGCTACAATGCCACCTTGCGCGACAATTTCCGCAAGCAGGGCCTGACCATTCCACAGGTGAGGACGCTGGCCGTGCTGTCGGTCACCGATGGCGTCACCGTCAACGATCTCTCGGTCTATACTGTCATCGAGCAGTCGACCTTGAGCCGCACGCTCGACACGCTGGAGGGACAAGGGTTTGTTCGGCGCGAGCAGGGGGTCACCGACAGCCGGATCCGCCATGTGTTCCTGACCGACGATGGCCGCGCCGAATTCGCGCGCGCCTGGCCGGCCATGCACGACGCTTTCGAGACGATGTTCGACGACATCGACGATGCCGAATATGCGGCGCTGATCGCGACGCTGCAAAAGATGCTGAAGAACATTCGCAAGCACGACATCTGACGATCTTACGCGCCGCCATCGGGGCGGTAACGGAAGGAGCCCAAAATGGCCGAACGGTCTTTTGCCAAGGAAGTCGAAAAGCTCAGGCTCGGCGCCGGCGAGGAGTTTTCCGGCGAGGGCATTCTGGCCATCACCAAGGCGCTGCTGCAATGCGGCGTCGGCTATGTCGGCGGCTATCAAGGTGCACCGATCAGCCATTTGATGGACGTGCTGGCCGACGCGCAGGACATCCTCGGCGAGCTCGGCGTGCATTTCGAGGCGAGCGCCTCGGAAGCGACCGCCACTGCCATGCTGGCGGCATCGGTGCACTATCCGATCCGCGGTGCGGCGACCTTCAAGTCGACGGTCGGCACCAATGTCGCCTCCGACGCGCTCGCCAATCTCGCGTCCGGCGGCGTCACCGGCGGCGCATTGATCATCGTCGGCGAGGATTACGGCGAAGGCTCCTCGATCATGCAGGAGCGCAGCCACGCCTTTGCCATGAAGAGCCAGGTCTGGCTGCTCGATCCGCGACCGAACCTGCCGTCGATCGTCAAGGCGGTGGAGGACGGCTTCGAGCTGTCCGAGGTTTCCAACACGCCGGTCATGCTGCAGGTTCGCATCCGCTGCTGCCATGTCCACGGCCATTTCATTGCCAAGGACAACAAGCGCCCGGCGATGACGGTGGCGGATGCCCTCGAGGCGCCGCGCCGCGACACCGGCCGCATCGTGCTGCCGCCCGCGTCCTTCCTGCACGAGAAGGAAAAGGTGCAGAAACGCTGGCCGGCGGCGGTCGATTTCATCCGCACCAACAGGATCAACGAGTTTTTCGGCCCGGAGCACGACTCGGTCGGCATCGTCATGCAGGGCGGCATGTACAATTCGGTCATCCGGGCGCTGCAGCGGCTCGGCCTCGCCGACACCTATGGCGACACCGATGTGCCGCTCTACGTGCTCAACGCCGTCTATCCCTTAGTCGATGACGAGTTCCTGTCCTTCTGCGAAGGCAAGGACGCCGTGCTCGTCGTCGAGGAAGGCCAGCCCAACTACATCGAGCAGGCCTTTGCCGCGATGCTGCACAAGGCCGGGCGCGGCACCAAACTCGTCGGCAAGGAACATCTGCCTATGGCCGGCGAATACACCGGCCAGGTGATGCTCGACGGCATCGGATCGTTCCTGCGCGCCACCATCCCGCATCTGCTGCCAAGCGAGGTCCGCGCGCCGAACAAGATCGGCGACGGGCTCGACACCGCCGACCTGATCAACGTCGTCCCGGGCCGCCCGCCCGGCTTCTGCGTCGGCTGCCCGGAAAGGCCGATCTTCGCCGCGACCAAGCTGGTCGAGCAGGAGTTGGGCAAGCACCACATCGCCTCCGATATTGGCTGCCACCTGTTCTCGATCATGCCGCCTTTCGAGCTCGGCGCCACCACTATGGGCTACGGGCTGGGGCCAGCCTCGGCTTCGGCGTTCAATTCGCCCGATGCCAAGCGCCGCTCGATCTCCTTCGTCGGCGACGGCGGCTTCTGGCACAACGGCCTGACCTCCTCGGTCGGCAACGCCGTCTTCAACCAGAACGACGGCGTCATCGTCATCGTCGACAATTTCTATTCGGCCGCGACCGGAGGGCAGGACATCCTGTCATCCCGCGCCGGCAACAAAACGAAATCGACCAAGCATCCGATCACCGAGGCGGTGAAAGGCATGGGCGTCAAATGGCTACGCCACATCGACCGCACCTACGACGTAGCCAAGATGCAAGACACGCTGCGCGAGGCGCTGACGACGGACGAAAAGGGCCCGAAAGTCATTGTCGCCTCGTCCGAATGCATGCTCAACCGGCAGCGCCGCGAAAAGCCCTTGGTCGACAAGGCCATCAAGGGCGGGACGCGCATCGTCAAGCCGAAATTTGGTGTCGACGAGGACATCTGCACCGGCGACCATGCCTGCATGCGGCTCTCCGGCTGCCCGTCGCTTTCGGTGAAATCGCTGGACGATCCGTTGCGTGACGATCCGGTGGCGCATATCGACCAGAGCTGTGTCGGCTGCGGCAATTGCGGCGAGGTCGCCGATGCGGCGGTGCTCTGCCCGTCCTTCTACCGCGCCGACGTGGTGCACAATCCGAGCCGCTGGGACCGTTTCCTTGAAGCCGCTCGCCGCGCTACGATCGGCCTCTTGCAGCGGCGTCGTGAAAGCCGGCGCCTGATATTCGCCGATGCTTGACGCTGTCCCATCAAGCCGTTCCAAGGCCGGCGCGCCGGACGACGAGCGCGTCATCAAGCTTGCCGTGCTGGCGGTCGGCGGCCAAGGCGGCGGCGTGCTGGCCGACTGGATCACCGACGTCGCCGAGCGCAACGGTTACATCGCGCAATCGACCTCGGTCGCCGGCGTCGCCCAGCGCACCGGCGCCACCATCTATTACGTCGAGATGTGCCGCGACACCGGCCGGCTGCCGGTCTTCGCGTTGTCGCCGTCGCAGGGCGATGTCGACATCCTGATTGCCGCCGAACTGATGGAGGCCGGCCGCGCCATCATCCGCGGCTTCGTCACGCCCGAGCGCACGACGCTGATCGCCTCGTCGCACCGCATCGCAGCGGTCTCGGAGAAGATCGAGCCCGGCGATGGCCGCGCCTCGTCCTCCAAGGTGCACGCCACGGCGGAGGCAGCGGCCAAGCGCTTCATCGCCTTCGACATGGAGAAGATCGCCGCCGACAATGGCTCGATGATCTCGGCCAGCCTGCTCGGCGCGCTCGCTGGCTCCGATGCCTTGCCGTTCACACGCAAGAGCTACGAGCAGGCGGTCAGTGCCGGCGGCCGCGGTGTGAAGGCCAGCCTCGCCGCCTTCGGCGCCGCCTATGATCGGGCGCGCGGCATCGCGAGTGCGCCTTCGGGCGACAAGACTGCAGGACCGGCGGCCGCTGAAACCGGCTCGGGCGCGGCGACAGAAGTCAGCGGTCCGGAAAGCCTGTTGAGTGGCTGGCGACAACTCGCGGCGCGCGTCGCCACGCTGCCTGTACCCGCGCGCGACATGGCGCTTCGCGGCCTGAAAAAAGTCGTCGACTATCAGGACATCGCTTATGGCGGCGAATATCTCGACAGGCTCGACCGGGCCGTCGCTCTGGACAATGCCGAACACGCCTACGCGCTGTCGATCGCCGCCGCCAAGCACCTCGCCAATGCCATGTGCTACGACGACATGATCCGCGTCGCCGACCTGAAGACGCGCTCTAGCCGCGACCGACGCGTACGCCGCGAGGTCGGCGTCAAGGACGGCTCGGTGCTGCAGGTGACCGAATATTTCCATCCGCGCATCGAGGAATTCTGCGGCACGCTGCCAGCCGGGCTCGGCAGCTACATCGAGGACCGGCCGAAGCTCGCCGCCTTCCTCGACCGCCGCATCAATCGCGGCCGCCATATCCGGACCGACAGCTTTGCCGGCTTTGCCGCATTGTGGTTTATCGGCGGCCTGCGCCGCTGGCGCCGCCGCCTGCTGCGCCACAAGGTCGAGACCGCGCATCTCGAGCGCTGGTACGCGCTGGCGCTCGGCCAAGTCGGCCAGGACTACGCGCTTGGCACGGAGATCCTCAATTGCCGCCGCCTGATCAAGGGCTACAGCGACACCCATACCCGCGCGCAATCCAAGTTCGATCGCGTGCTGTCGGCGCTCGACCTGCTCAAGGGCCGTCCGGACGCCGCCGACTGGATCCGGCGCCTGCGCGAAGCCGCGCTGAAGGACGAAAAGGGCGACATGCTCGACGGCGCGCTGAAGACCGTGGCGACGCTGGGCGACAATCGGGTGAGCTGAGCGGCCTTTTTCAAGCTCCGGCAGCGGTTGCTTCGCAGAAATCCAGCCCGCTTCGCCTCTGCTTGCCGACCTCTGCCGCGTTGGCTGCCTGCCTGTTTGTAGTCTTCATGCCTGCGGTAGCAGCAAACATATCGGCTCCGGGACAAATAACGCCCGCTTCCGAGGGTTGATTTGCCAAATCGCCGCGGTCATGTGAGGTCATGGGCAATGAGCGTGTTGCACTCGCCGCGCCGCTCCGTCTGATGGCTACTTCCGCAGCATGATCGAGGGCATGAAGGAGTGGCGATAGAACAAACAGGGATCAAAAAACCCTGTACATCCCAGTGCTGTGGAGTCAAAGGTCGGCATCCATATTAGGGGAGTCATCTTCAACCAAGGATTCGTTCCCAGATGACCTCTCTCCAAATTGCCTACGTCATGATTGCGCTGTCCTACCTTGCCGCCGTGGTAGCGCTTGGGACGCTGCACTAACGCCTTCCTTGCTAAGGGCGATGGCGGCGTTTCGGCCGTCTTTATCTATGGAATAATCCCAGCCGCCCGCATAGCTCGTCGCAGCAGTATTTTGTCCCGATACTCTTCCAGGGCCTCCTCGGTCCATTCGTACCAGGCGTGGTTAAGCAGCCTATCATCGCTGGCCACTTTGGGCAGAGGCAATTTTCCATGCTCTGGCGCAAGTCTTTCTAGATATCTTCGACGCGTCCACCAAATCATCAAATCCGCTGCCTGCAACGGTAAGACATCCTTTTCGTCAAGAAACACTGGTCGCGATCCTATAAGCGTTTTATCAGCGAAGGTGCTTTGTTTGAAATTATCCCATTGAGAAAGGATGCGGCCCTTCTCGGTGGTGTCGTCAAAGATGAAATCGATAGGATCAGAGACACAGATTTCCTTCTGTTCTACAGTAATATTGCTGATCAACTGAAAGGTCATAAATTCGTACGGAGTTTTAATGGTGCCAAGGCTTTTGATAAATTTGTCAAATAGACTCTGTTGAAGCATCATTGACGTCGCGAACATGGCGTGATTCAGAATAACTTGGTTAAGTAGCCTTACTCTCTCGTCTCTCCTTTCCTCGCTCCATTCAAGAAACTGCCCGGTGAGGCGTTGCGCTTCATAGGATTTGAAATAGGCGATACTCGGTTTCATATCGAGAAAGATTTGCCATTCGTTCGAAAACGCAGCCCATTGTTCAGTTGAGCCGACAAACCCACCTATTCCCATCGCTGGCGGCGTCCCGTTTCCGCTTTCATCGATGTAAGCTTGGAGCGCCACCACATGGCCCTTTCTGTATCTCTTCCTGCGTTTGGATGCGGCCATGTCGGTCAGAAGAGGTAATAGGCGATGGCCTTGTAGATGACCCAAAGCAGGCCCCCGAGGACTACCAGGGCTAAGAAGTCGTCGTGCAGGTTGTCAAAAAGGCTCTTGCGTCTGTGAGAGAAAGGAAACGCGCTGGGCGTGTACTCGACCCTCGCCTGGTAACGCTTCCATGCTCTCTGGAGCGCATTTTTGGGTTCATCCGACATTTTGCGAATGTGCCAGCTGTTTGGTTGTTTTGCCAGTGATCGCTGGGAGGCATGGGTGATGGCGAGAATTTCTCAGCATTACGCGCCGCCCGCAGAGTTGGACGGCGCGTATAGCTCTATGTTCGAGTTTCTAGTTGCTGATGAAGCTGAATATCTGCTGGGCTAACGGCGAGAGTGAGTAGACGTTGGCCACAAAGCCAAGCGCCACCAACCCGACGAAAGCCAGCGCCGCGACATAAAAGTCATGACGTTAACTCCGGTATCGATCTGTTCGTTGAACGGTTCGATTTGGGTGATGACGAGCGGGGCATTGTCCGCACGCCTCGGGGTCCGCAAATGGTTTCAGGATAAGCCGGGCCGCCCTCACTATGATCTTTCGAAGGCGACACGCGCGAAGGCTGTTGCTCTAGGCGCCTTTGAGGTGTCCAGCCATGCCCTTGTCGAGGCGTTGAAGCGGGCGAACGGATGACGCACAAATTTGCTACAGGGTGCTACCACGGCGTTTTTCGCTCTACACCTCGGAAACCCGCAAAGCCTTGAGAAATATTGGTGCCGCTTGCGTGACTCGAACACGCGACCCCATCATTACGAATGATGTGCTCTACCAACTGAGCTAAAGCGGCCCGGGAAGCCGAGCTTCCAAGATGGGCTGCGTGATAGACGCAACCGGCCGCGAATTCAAGATGGCAGCCGCGATTTCAGGACGAGGCAATTCGTGCCGCCTTCGTTCGGGCGCAAGCGCAGCCGCTCCGCCATAGGCCGCGTGACGCCGCATCGGCAGGCCGCGCGACCGCCACGTTGGCCGTGAGCGGAAAATCCGCGAAAAATGTTGATTCCTTTACCGAAAACCGCCGAAATCGGTTTTGTACCCCTCGGCAAGGCAGAATGCGGCCGCTCGCTTGTTGATTGATTGGTCGCCTGCGGCTAACGATCATGACAATGTGAGTGAAATTGCAGAGGGAATTCGCTTGGACGCGATCGAAAAAGCGATCCGCAATGCCTTTGAGAAAGGCAATGCCGACGACCGGGCGTTTCGCGAGCGGGTCTATCGATCGGCTTTCGCGGCACTCGACCGTGCCCTGCAGGCCAATCCAAACGTCACCGTGGAAGTCGCCATCAAGCGCCGCAAGGCGGTCCAGGCGAAGATCACCGAAATCGAATCGGAATTCCTGCCGGCGGTTGCCGACGTCGCCGCGCCGACCGACAGTTTGGAGACAGCACCGGAGGTGGAGCCTCCGGCCGAAAGCGAAGCTGAAGCCGAGCCTACGCCCGATGTCGTCGTCGACGGTCCGGCGCAGCCGCCCGAATCCGATGCGCCGCGGTCGCGCGTCCTGCCGGTGGTCCCCGACATCATGCCCGATGCGCCTGTTCCCGAGGCGCCGGTGATCGACATGGGGGCCTCGGCTCCGACCGAAGCCGAAATCGACGACGCGGAAGTGGCGCCCGACCGCGACGACCGGCGGGCGAGGCGGCGGCGCCTGCCTTTGACCGCGATCTTCTTCGGTGTGACGCTGCTCGCAGCCGCCGGTATCGGCCTTTATTTCGCCAACCAGACCGGCGTCTTCAAATCGGCGACCGAGCTCGACACGGCGCCACCGGAAGCGCCGCCAACGGTCGATGGCGATGATTTCACGCCGGACGACACCGCTTCGCCGCCGAAGCAGGGCGAGCAGGACCAGGCGCGCGACTGGATCAACGTCTTTTCGCCGGGTGACCCGACGCAGGTCAACGCACCGTCGGACGCCAAGGCCGACGTCATCCAGGACGAAAGCGGTTCCTTCCTGCGCATCCGTTCGGGAGCATCCGGTTCGGCCATCAGCTTCGACGTCGGGCAAGGCGTGTTGGAAAAACTAGCCGGCAAGCATGCCACATTCGACATCATCGCACGCTCCGAGGAGGGCCAGGAGACGCAGATTTCCGTCGATTGCAATTTCGGCGAACTCGGCGACTGCGGCCGCAAGCGCTATGCCGTCGGTCGCGAGCGCAATGAATATCTGTTCGACGTGCGCTTTCCCGACAAGCATCCGGGTGCTGCCGGCACCATCGCCATCAATTCCGACTTCGACAAGCAGGGCAAGTCGGTCGACATCTACGAGATCCGCGTTTCAGTCGTTCCCTAACTGTCGAGCAGCGCCTGCAGCGTCTCGATGCGGTCGGCTTCGGCCGCCGGCTTGTCCCAGCGCAGCCGCGAAATGCGGGGGAAGCGCATGGCGACGCCGGATTTGTGCCGCGTCGAGCGGTTGAGCCCTTCGAACGCCACCTCGAGCACCAGGCCTTGTCTGCGGTCGGCCCGTACCGAGCGCACCGGGCCAAAGCGCTCGATCGTATTGTCGCGGACATATTTGTCGATTTGCCTCAGTTCCTCGTCGGTGAAGCCGAAATAGGCTTTTCCCACCGGCACCAGCTCCTCCGATCCTTCCGGCCCGGACCAGACGCCGAATGTGTAGTCGGAATAGAAGCTCGAGCGTTTGCCGTGGCCGCGCTGGGCATACATCAGCACCGCGTCGACCGTGTGCGGATCGCGTTTCCATTTGAACCACGGGCCCTTCGGCCGCCCGGCCACATAGGGCGAATCCCAGCGCTTCAGCATGACGCCTTCGATCACCGGATGCAGCGGCTTGCGGCGCAGTTCCTCGAGTGTCTGCCAGTTGGTGAATTCGACCAGCGGCGACAGATCGAAGCGGCTCGGATCGAGCGTCCTGACGAAGGCCTCGAGCCGGCCGCGCCGTTCGCGGAAGGGAAGTCCGCGCACATCCTCGTCACCAATCTGCAGCGCATCGTAGCAGCGCATGAAGGCCGGGTATTGCTGCTGGATCTTGGGTGACACGCTCTTGCGGTTCAGCCGCTGCTGCAGGTCCGAGAACGTGCCCGTCGCCTGCCTGGGGTCACCGACCAGAAGCTCGCCGTCGAGGGCGCCTGAAAAATCCATCGCCTCGGCAAGATCCGGAAAGGCGCCGGAGACATCGTCACCGGTGCGCGAATAGAGCCGGCGAATGCCGCCTTCGCAAACCGCCTGGACGCGGATGCCGTCCCATTTCCACTCGGCCGCGTAGTCGGCCGGGTCGAGCTTTTCGAGGTCGCCGTCACCGACGGCATTCGACAGCATCACCGGCCTGAACAGCGCCAGCGCCGTCTTCCTGGGTTTTTCCGCCTTGCCCTCCAGCCAGGCGAACAGCCCGATATAGGGCGGCGTCAGCCCGTGCCAGAGTTCCTCGATTTCGGCGATGTCGACCTTGCCGAAATCGGCCAGCGCCTGCTTGGCCAGCCGCGCCGATACGCCGATGCGCAGGCCGCCGGTGACCAGCTTTATGATGGCAAAGCGTGCCGAAGTGCTGGCGCTGTCGAGCAGCCGGGCCAGCACCTGCGGCCCGTCGGAACGGCTCGCCGCCTGCAGCTTTGCCACCACCTCGGCCAGCGTCGGCTCGTGGTTCGCAATATCGGCCGGCGCTTGCGGCCAGACCAGCGACACGGTCTCGGCCAGGTCGCCGACATAGTCGTAGGAATAGCCGAACAGCACCGGATCCATGCGCTCGATCACCAGCGTGCGCAGCATCGCCGGCTTGACCGCGGCGATGGACAGATCGCCGGTGATGGCCGCCAGCGCCAGCCCGCGATCCGGATCCTCGACGCTGCGGAAATAGTCGGTCAAAAGCGTCAGCTTGCCATAGCGCGACGGCGTCAGGACGAGGCGATCGAGGAGCTCGGCGAAGCGGTTCATGGGAGGGGCGCCAATAGGATAGGTTTGCGCTCTGTCACACCCCCCTCCGGCCTGCCGGCCATCTCCCCCGCAAGGGGGGAGATCGGATGTCGCGACTGGTTTCGCCAATCTCCAGCGTTGAGGGAACGAGCGCGGCGCCGAAGCTGCCGATCTCCCCCCTCGTGGGGGAGATGGCCGGCAGGCCAGAGGGGGGCGCGACAGAACGCTACACCGTCGATTTCCACCATCAATCGCCCTCGTCCTCATAGCCAACCAGATGCAGCGGCCTGGCGGCGATGCCTTCGAGTTCGCACCAGCGCACCAGCGCCTCCTCGCGGCCATGCGTCACCCAGATTTCCTCGGCGCCGGTCTCCTTGATCGTCGCCGTCAGCTCGTCCCAGTCGGAATGGTCGGAGATGATCAGCGGCAGCTCGACGCCGCCCTGCTTGGCGCGCTGACGGATGCGCATCCAGCCTGAGGCGAAGCACGACATCGGGTCGGGAAAACGCCGCGCCCAGCGATCGGCGAAGGCGGATGGCGGGCCGACGACGATGGCGCCGGCAAAGTCGCTTTTTTGGCCGGTCTCGACGGTCGCCGGTTCCAATGCGCCGAGATCGATGCCCTGGCTCTGGTAATATTCGCTGAGTTTGGCCAGCGCGCCATGGATGTAGATCGGCTTTTCGTAGCCGGCATCGCGCAGCAGCCGCATGACGCGCTGCGCCTTGCCCAGCGCATAGGCGCCGACCAGATGCGTGCGCTCGGGAAACTGCTCGGTCGATCTCAGCAGCCGGGCAATCTCTTCGCTATCGGGCGGATGGCGGAACACAGGCAGACCGAAGGTCGCCTCGGTGATGAAGACATCGCATTTGAGCGGCTCGAACGGCTCGCAGGTCGCGTCCTTCTGGCGTTTATAGTCGCCGGACGCGACGATGCATCTGCCCTGATGCGCCACCTTGATCTGCGCCGAGCCCAGCACATGGCCGGCCGGATGAAAGCTGACGGCCACACCGTCAAGCGCAATCGTCTCGCCGAGCACCGCGGCTTGCGTCGTTCCGGCAAAACCTTCGCCGTAGCGCAGCCCCATAATATCGAGCGTCTGCTGCGTCGCCATCACCGAGCGGTGGCCGGAGCGGGCATGGTCGGAATGGCCATGTGTGATCAGCGCCCGATTGACCGGCCGCACCGGGTCGATGAAGAAATCGCCGGGCGGGCAATACAGCCCTTCCGGCCGGGGATGAAGCAGGTCGCTGGCGCGCATGGCCCCAAGATAGGCGCTAATTCCGGCGCGGGAAGCCTGTTGTAAGTCACTGCTGACTCCAGCATAGAGCGCAAGCCGGCTGCAAACACCCGGCGGAACCCGACCACATGAAACCGCTCCAGACCTCGTCCGGCGATTTGACCGCCGACCGCCGCGCCGACTATGCCGAAATGCTCTATGCATCCGGCGATCATGCGGCAGCGGCGGAATTGCTGCTCGGCGCGCTCGAACTGGCGCCGCACTGGGCGGCCGGCTGGTTCCGCCTCGGCGAGATGCAGGAAGCAGCGAGCGCGCCCGATCTCGCCGCGCAGGCCTGGGCGACGGCACTGCGGCTCGACCCGGCGGACCGGCTCGGCGCGGCGCTCAAGCTGCAATTGATCGGCAGGGCAGCGGCGGCCCCGGCGCCGCCCAGCGCCTTTGTCGAGACGCTGTACGACCACTATGCCAGGAGCTTCGAGGGTGAACTGGTCGACAGGCTAGGCTATCGTCTGCCCGAATGCCTCGACCGCGCCATCCGGGCAGCACGGCCGGGCCGGTTTTCGCTGGTGCTCGATCTCGGCTGCGGCACCGGCCTGATGGGCCAGAAGCTGCGGCCGATCGCCGATCGGCTAGAGGGTTACGACATCTCGGCCGGCATGCTGAGGCAGGCGCGCGCCAAAAGCGTCTACGATCTGCTCGTCAAAACGGACCTGCAGGAGTTTTGCTATTCTGGCCCGAAAGCCGATCTGGTGACGGCGGCCGATGTGTTCATCTATGTCGGCGCACTCGACAGGGTGGTGAACAAGATTGCCGGAATGCTTGCCGGCGGCGGTCTGTTTGCGTTCTCCATCGAGACGCTCCCCGGCGGCGAATCGTCCGGCAGCGTCGGCTTCGCCCTGCAGCCGTCGCGCCGCTACGCGCATTCGCAAAGCTATGTAGAGCGGGTTCTGGACGCCAACGGCTTTTCGGTCCTGTCGCTGCAGCCAACCATTATCCGGCAGGATCGCCGCCAACCAGTCGAAGGGCTGGCCGTCGTGGCAAGCTTGCTTTCCGGCAGCGTAAAATCTGGCTAAGACTCCTGCCGCTGCGCAGGAGCGCGGCAGCTGCGAAAGACAAGGAGCACGTTCATGCGCTGGAACATGATGGTCTTGGCGTCTTGCCTGGCGACGGCCGGCTGCGTCGGCAATTCGATGTCCGAACGGCAGGACGAAAACGTCCAGTCCTCGCTGCTATACGACAAGGTGCCTTGCGATCAATTGCTGGCGCAGCGCAACGGCCTGGCGCAGCAATATCATTTGCCGGTGGACGCCAAGCCGTCCTTCTCCAATCCGGCGACGGGCTTCGGCCCGTTCACGCCGGACATGCGCTCAAAAGCCAAGCGTGACGCCGACCAGGCAAGCGGCAAGATCGATGCCATGAACCGGTCGATCAGCCGCCGCGAATGCGGCAAGCCGCCCAAGCAGAACAAGCTCGGCCTGACCTGACCGGATCCTAATCCGCCACCTTCCACTGCTCGCGCGAGGCGCTGGCGGGATAGACGCCGAGAATGCGCATTTCGCGCGAGAAGAAGCGCAACTCGTCGAGCGCCAGCTTCACCAGCGGATCGTCGGGATGGCCCTCTATGTCGGCGTAGAACAGCGTCGCCGTGAACGCGCCGAGCTGGTAGCTTTCCAGCTTGGTCATGTTGATGCCGTTGGTGGCGAACCCGCCCATCGCCTTGTAGAGCGCCGCCGGCACGTTGCGCACGCGGAAGATGAAGGTCGTCATCATCCTGGCGTCGGCGGAGGGGCGTTCGGCCCATTGCTTGTTCTTGGTCAGCACGACGAAGCGGGTGACGTTGCTGTCGGTATCCTCGACATTCTCCTCGATGATGTCGAGCCCGTAGAGCGTCGAGGCCAGGGCCGGCGCCAGCGCGGCCATGGTGCGGTCCTTCATCGCGGCGACCATCTTGGCGGCGCCCGCGGTGTCGCCGGCCACCGTCGCCTTCCAGCCGTTCTTGCGGATGTATTTGCGGCATTGGCCGAGGGCGTGGATGTGGCTGTGCACGGTCCTGATCTCGTCGCGCCTGACGCTGGGTAGCACCATCAGCTGGAAGTGGATCGGCAGGAAGTATTCGCCGATGATGTGCAGCTTCGATTCCGGCAAGAGGTGATGGATGTCGGCGACGCGGCCGGCAATGGTGTTCTCGATCGGGATCATCGCCAGATCGGCCTTGCCGGTCTCGACGGCGTTGAAGGCGTCCTCGAAGGTCGGGCACGGCAACGGCTCCATCGACGGGAACATGTTGCGGCAAGCGGTGTCGGAATTGGCGCCCGGCTCGCCCTGGAAGGATATTTTGTTGGTCTTTTCAGGCATGCGCAGAGTCTCGGGAATTGGGGGAATTTCTTAGTTGGAAAGGAGCGCCCTGGCGCGTTCGAGATCGTCCGGCGTATCGACGCCCAGCGGCACCGACTGCACGATCTCCGCATCGATGCGCATGCCGGCCTCAAGCGCCCGCAACTGCTCCAGCCGCTCGCGGCGCTCCAGCGGCGACGGCCTCAGCGCAACGAAGCGCTCGAGTGCGGCGCGGCGATAGGCATAGAGGCCGATATGATGGTAGACCGGGCCTTCGCCCCAGGGTGCGGTGGCGCGGGTGAAATAGAGCGCCCTGAGCCTCGTCGCCGAGAGTGGCGAGCCGACCAGCTTGACGACGTTCGGATTGGTCTTTTCCTCGTCGCGGACGATCTCGACGCAGAGCGTGGCGATGTCGACCGCCGCGTTCTCGAAAGGCTTAAGCGCGGCGCCGATAATAAGGGGGTCGATGGTCGGCAGATCGCCCTGCACATTGACGACCGTCTCGACGCTGTTGCCAGGGTCGAGAATGGTCAGCGCTTCGAAGATGCGGTCGGAGCCGGTTTCGTGGTCCGCCCGCGTCATCACCGCCTCGAAACCATGCGCGCGCACCGCCTCCGCAACGCCTTGCGTATCGGTGGCGACGACCACCCGGCCGAGCCCGGCCTCGGCGGCGCGGCGGGCGACGTGGACGATCATCGGAGTGCCGGCAATGTCGGCCAGCGGCTTGCCCGGCAGGCGCGTCGAGGCCATGCGGGCCGGGATCAGGATGAGCGTGGACATGAGGCGGGCAGGGGCTCGAAAAAGAGGAGGACAAAAGTGGCAAAAGGTCTCACTGGCAGCGCCCTTATAGGTGTTGCAACGCCGGAGCAAAAGACCTAGTTTCCGCGCGATTTGACCGCCTCGCAGGGTGGTTCACGATACCGACGGACGGAGTGGACGGATCGGTCCGCCGGAAAAGGGAGCCTGGGGCGTATGGATTCCAACGAAGTCAACAAGCTGCTCGCCGCTTTCCTCGGCACGGTGTTCATTGTCTTTTCCGTTGGCATCGTATCCGACGCGCTGTTTGCCTCGCCGGCGCCGGAAAAGCCCGGCTTCGCCATCGAGGCGACCGAGCCCGCCGAAGGCGGCCCGGCCGCGCCCGCCGCGGAGGCCAAGCCGATCGCCGAGCTGCTGACCACTGCCAGCGCCGAAGCGGGCGCCGCCATCTTCAAGAAATGCCAGGCCTGCCATTCCGGCGAAAAGGGCGGCCCCAACAAGGTCGGCCCCGATCTGTGGGACATTATCGACCGTCCGGTCGCCGAGCATGAGGGCTTTGCCTATTCGGCCGGCATGAAGGAGTTCTCCAAGGGCGGCAGCGAGAAGTGGACCTACGACAATCTCAACCACTTCATCACCTCGCCGAAGAAGTTCGTGAAGGGCACCGCGATGGGCTTCGCCGGCCTGCCGAAGGACGAGGACCGCGCCAACGTCATCGCCTATCTGCGCACGCTGTCGGACAATCCGAAGCCGCTGCCGGCGCCCGGCGCCTCGGCCGAAAACGCGCCCGCCAAGCCGGCCGAAGGTGCAGCCCCTGCCAAGCCGGCAGAAGGCGCGGCGCCAGCCGCTCCGGCCGCAAAATAACAAAACGGTAATGATATAATCCTTGAAAAAGCCGGGTTCAGCCCGGCTTTTTCGTTAGGAAAAATGCATATGCGACGACAAAGCCGCTCCCTTGCGGTTTTCAGCGCCGCCAAATGATCTAGATTGGGCCCAGACGCTATGGTGACGGCGCTATATCGCGAAGAGGAGAACGCATGACGGTTGGCCGAGCGCGGACGCTTCTGAAATCGGTGCTGATGCTGGCTGCTTTTGCCGGCGGCCTGCAGGCGGCCTTAGCGGACGAATGGCGCACGACCTCGTCGCTGATCGGCGAATCCAAATATGGCGATAATTTCCAGCACTACGATTACGTCAATCCGGATGCACCCAAGGGCGGCACGCTGAATTCCGTGGTGCTTGGTACGTTCGACAGCTTCAATCCCTACATCGTGCAGGGTTCGCCGGCTGCCGGCTTCGCGCAGTTTGGCGGCGGCCTGCTCTACGACACGCTGATGGAGCAGGCGACCGACGAGGGCAGCACCAGCCATCCGCTGATCGCCGACGCCTACAAGTATCCGGCCGACTATTCCTCGGCGACCTACCGGCTCGATCCGCGGGCGAAATGGCACGACGGCCAGCCGATCACCACCGACGACGTGATCTGGTCGTTCCAGGTGCTGAAGGCCAACAGTCCGCAATATAGCCGCTATTTCGAAAACGTCACCGACGCGGTCGCGATCTCCGACCGCGAGGTGGAGTTCCATTTCAGCCAGAAGGGCAACCGCGAACTGCCCAAGATTCTCGGCGATCTCGTCGTATTGCCCAAGCACTGGTGGGAAGGTACCGACGCGAACGGCAAGAAGCGCGATGTCACAAAGCCGACGCAGGAGCCGCCGCTCGGCTCGGCCGCCTACAAGATCGCCAGCTTCAAGCCGGGCTCGGAAATCGTCTGGCAGCGCGTCCCGGACTACTGGGGTGCCAAGCTGCCGGTGAAGATCGGCCGCGAGAATTCCGACAGGCAGCGTTTCACCTATTTTCTCGACGACAATGCCGCCTGGCAGGCCTTCACCAAGGGCGGCTTGGACGACATCAAGCCGGAGAACAGTTCGAGGCGCTGGAACACGGCCTATAATTTCCCGGCAGTCCAGGCCGGCGACGTCATCAAGAAGGAATTCAAGACCGCGTCGCCCGAACCGATGCAGGCCTTCATGCTTAACACCAGGCGCCCGCTGTTTGGGGATCGCCTGGTGCGCGCCGCGCTGATGTATCCGTTCGATTTCGAGACGATGAACAGGACCCTGTTCTTCGGTTCCAACACCCGCACCAGCAGCTATTTCCAGGGCACGGAACTGGCGTCGAGCGGCCTGCCGCAAGGCAAGGAGCTCGAAATCCTGGAGCAGTACCGCGACAAGCTGCCGCCCGAAGTCTTCACCCAGGAATTCAAGCTGCCCGTCTACGACACCCCGCAGGCTGAGCGCAAATACCTGAAGACCGCGGTCGATCTGTTCGCCAAGGCCGGCTGGGTGATCAAGGGCGGCAAGATGGTCAACGCCACGACTGGGGAACCATTCAAATTCGAAATCCTCGGCTGGAACGACACCGACCAGGTGATCGCCAGCCCCTACATAGCCAATCTGCGTAAGATCGGCGTCGACGCGACGCTGCGCCTGATCGACCAGACCCAGTATATCAACCGCGTCACCCATTTCGACTTTGACGTGGTCACTTCGATACTCGGCCAGTCGGACTCTCCCGGTAATGAACAGCGCGATTTCTGGAGCTCCAAGGCCGCCGATTCGCCGGGATCGCGCAATTACGCCGGCATCAAGAATCCGGTCGTCGATGCGCTGGTCGACCGGATCATCTATGCCACCGACCGCGACGATCTCGTTGCCGCCACCCATGCGCTCGATCGGGTGCTGTTGTGGAATTTCTACGTCGTGCCGCAATATTACCGCGCCGTGGTCTGGCTGGCCTACTGGAACAAGTTCGGTATACCGGAAAAACAGCCCGCCTATAGCGGCGTCGACCAGAATTCCTGGTGGATCGATCCGGTCAAGGAAAAGGCGCTGGCGGCCAAATACAAGAGTGGCAATTGATGACGGCGCTGCCCCGTCGCGACTTCCTCGCCCTGGGCGGTGCCGCCGCGGCCGCAGCGCTGCTGCCCGGCCGGGCTTTCGCCACGATTCCGACCGGCGTGAAGCTGCACGGCCTGTCGGCCTTCGGCGATCTCAAATATCCTCCGGATTTCACGCATTTCGACTATGTCAATCCGGACGCTCCCAAGGGCGGCCGGATGAATTTCGCTCCGCCGAACTCCACCCTCAATCAGAGCTTCCTGACTTTCAACACGCTGAACTCGCTGGTGCTGAAAGGGGATTCGCCGCCGCGTACCGAGCTCTGCTTCGATTCGCTGATGGCAAGGGCAGTCGATGAGCCGGATGCGGTCTACGGCCTGCTGGCCGAATCCGTCACCTTGTCGCAGGACCGCAATGGCTACCGCTTCAGCCTGCGGCCGCAAGCGCGTTTCCATGATGGCTCGCCGCTGACCGCCGAAGACATTGCCTTCGCCTTGAACCTCTACAAAGACCGGGGACATCCGAACCTTTCCCAGGCGCTGCGGCATATGACGGATGCGGTCGCAGTCGATCCGCTTACGGTCAACCTTACCTTCAACGGCCAGCAGTCCGCGCAGAATATCCTCGCCGTCGTCGCAATGCCGATCGTGTCCAAAGCTTTCTATACGGCCAATGATTTCGACGCCTCGACGATGACCCCTCCGCTCAGCTCCGGGCCGTACCGAATGGGGCGGGTCGTGGCCGGGCAGACTGTCGAATATGAACGCGTCGCCGATTATTGGGGCCGCGATCTGGCCGTGAACCGCGGGCTTAATAATTTCGACCGCATCCGTATCGATTTCTATCTCGATCGCCAGGCAGCCTTTGAAGCGTTCAAGAAAGGGGATACGCATTTTCGCGAGGAGTTCACCGCGCGGGTATGGGCGACCGGCTACGATTTTCCGGCGCTGAAGGATGGCAGGGTCCTCAAACGCGAATTTCCCGGCGAGAAAACGCCCTCCATGCAGGCTGCCGCGCTGAACCAGCGCCGCCCTCAGTTCCGCGACGTACGCGTGAGACGGGCAATCGCCTATTGCTTCGACTTCGAATGGACCAAACGGGTGCTGTTTTTCGGTTCTTACGAGCGTTCGCAATCGAACTTCGAGCGATCGGATTACAAGGCCGAGGGCCTGCCCTCATCCCAGGAACTGAAACTCCTGGAGCCGTTTCGAGCCGAGTTGCCGCCGGAGACCTTCGGCGAACCGGTGATGCAACCCGTCTCCGACGGTTCCGGACACGACCGCAAGCTGCTGCGCGAGGCTTCGGGGCTGCTCGCTGAAGCCGGCTGGAAGCGAGCGAGCAATTTCGTCGTCAACGACGAAGGCGAGCGACTGCAGGTGGAAATGCTGGCCGAGGACGAGGGGTTGGTTCGCATTTTCGCGCCGTGGTCCGAGAATATGAAGGCGATCGGGATCGATGCTTCGATCCGGCAGGTCGACTCGACGCAATTCGAAGCGCGGCAGAGCAACTACGATTTCGACTTCAACATGCTCGCATGGTCGATCGGAGCGACGCCTACCGCCGACGGCTTGGAGATCCTCTATGCTTCCCCGATGGCGAAAACGCCGGGGATGCGCAACTATCCGGGTACGGAAAGCAAAGCCATCGACGCGCTGATCGAGGCAGCCGGCAAGGCGCAGAGCCGCATCGAACTCGTCACCGCGCTCAATGCGCTCGATCGGGTCTTGCGCGCGCGGCTAGACTGGATTCCAACATATCATCTGGCGAATCACCGAGCGGCGTTCTGGGACATGTTCGGCTTTCCCGCTCAAAAGCCGGATTACGACTTCCCGGTCGAGACGTCGTGGTGGTTCGACAAAGACAAGGCGGCAAAGATTGGCAAAGGCTGAATTTCTTGCGGGCGTTGGCGCCGCCCCTCACCTGCCTGCCGGCATCCTCTCCCCGTATAGCGACGGGGAGAGGGGTGCCTTCGCCGGGGATTTCGCCAACTACAAACGTCGCAACAAAGGCGCCGAGACTGCGGCCAGCCCCTTTCTCCCCGTCCCTATACGGGGAGAAATGTCCGGCAGGACAATGAGGGGCGGCGCCAATGTTGAAAATTGGTCTGAGGCGATTGGCTTGGGCGCAATGGTCCTCCTCAAGGAAGAAAACATCTGATGGGCGCCTATATACTGCGCCGCATCCTGTTGATGATCCCGACCCTGTTCGGCATCATGGCGGTGTCCTTTGCCGTCATCCAGTTCGCGCCGGGCGGGCCGGTCGAGCAGGTCATCGCCAGGCTGACCAACCAGGGCGGCAGCGATCGCCTCGGCGGCGGCGGGGGTGATGCCGGCGGCGCCAATTTCGATGTCGCCGGTGACGTCGGTTCGAAATACCGCGGCGCGCAAGGGCTCGACCCGGAATTCATCAAGAAGCTGGAGAAGCAGTTCGGTTTCGACAAGCCGCCGCTCGAACGCTTCGGCATGATGTTGTGGAACTATCTCCGCTTCGATTTCGGCGACAGCTATTTCCGCGACATATCGGTGCTCGACCTGATCCTGGAAAAGATGCCGGTGTCGATCTCGATCGGGCTGTGGATCACGCTTTTATCCTACCTGATCTCGATCCCGCTCGGCATCCGCAAGGCGGTCAAGGACGGCTCCACCTTCGATGTCTGGACCAGCGGCGTCGTCATCGTCGGTTACGCCATTCCGGGTTTCCTGTTCGGCATATTGCTGATGGTGCTGTTTGCCGGCGGCTCGTTCTGGGACTGGTTCCCGTTGCGCGGAATCACCTCGGACAATTGGGACCAATTGTCATGGCCGGCGCGGATCGTCGACTATTTCTGGCACATGACCTTGCCGTTGACGGCGCTGGTGCTGTCGGCCTTCGCCACGACGACGCTTTTGACCAAGAATTCCTTCCTCGAGGAAATCCGCAAGCAATATGTGGTCACCGCCCGCGCCAAGGGCCTGTCGGAGCGGCAGGTGCTTTATGGCCACGTCTTCCGCAACGCCATGCTGATCGTCATCGCCGGTTTTCCCGGCGCCTTCATCTCGGCCTTTTTCACCGGGTCGCTGCTGATCGAGAACATCTTTTCGCTCGACGGCCTCGGCCTGCTCGGCTTCAACTCGGTCGTGCAGCGCGACTATCCGGTGGTCTTCGCCAATCTCTACATCTTCTCGCTGCTTGGCCTGTTCGTCGGGCTGCTGTCCGACCTGATCTACACCTGGGTCGATCCGCGCATCGACTTCGAGCGGAGAGACGTCTGATGGCGCAAGCCGCAGCCGAAACGGCGCCGCCTCGGATCGCGCGGCCCTTCCTGTCGCCGCTCAACCAGCGGCGCCTGCAGAACTTCAAGTCCAACCGACGCGGCTACTGGTCGTTGTGGATCTTCCTGTTCCTGTTCGTGCTGTCGCTGGGTTCGGAACTGGTCGCCAACGACAAGCCGATCATCGCCTCCTACAAGGGCGAGATCCTGTTTCCCGTCCTGGTCGCCTATCCCGAGGAGAAGTTCGGCGGCTTCTATGCGGTCACCGACTACCGCGACCCGGTCATCCAGGACGAGATCAATGCCAATGGCTGGATGATCTGGCCGCCGGTGCGCTACTCCTACCAGACCGTCAACAACGCAATTCCAGAGGCAGCACCCACCAAGCCGTCCTGGCTCTACGACAAGAAGACGCGCTGCAACCAGTATCCGAAAGGCGAGGCGGACCCCAATTGCAACGTCGGCAATTGGAACTGGCTGGGCACCGATGACCAGGCCCGCGACGTGCTGGCGCGCGTCATCTACGGCTTCAGGATATCGGTGCTGTTTGGCCTGATCCTGACTGCCGGCTCGGCGCTGATCGGTGTGGCGGCCGGCGCCCTGCAGGGCTATTTCGGCGGCTGGACCGACCTTCTGTTCCAGCGCTTCATCGAGATCTGGTCGGCGATACCGGTGCTGTATCTGCTCCTGATCGTCGCCGCCATCCTGCCGCCCGGCTTCTTCATCCTGCTCGGATTGATGCTGCTGTTTTCGTGGGTGGCACTGGTCGGCGTGGTGCGGGCCGAGTTCCTGCGCGCCCGGAATTTCGAATATGTCAATGCGGCGCGCGCGCTCGGCGTGTCCAACATCACCATCATGTTCCGGCATCTGCTGCCCAACGCCATGGTGGCGACGCTGACCTTCCTGCCGTTCCTGCTCAGCGGCTCGATCTCGACGCTGACCTCGCTCGACTATCTCGGCTTCGGCCTGCCGCCCGGCTCCGCCTCGCTCGGCGAGCTGTTGAAGCAGGCGCAGCGCAACCTCAACGCCCCCTGGCTCGGCATTTCCGGCTTCGTCGTCATCTCGCTGATGCTGTCTCTGCTGGTCTTCGTCGGCGAGGCCACGCGCGACGCCTTCGATCCGCGCAAGACGTTCAGATGAGCGAAACCCCACTGCTCTCGGTCCAAGACCTCAGCGTCGCCTTCACGCAAGGCGGCGACCAGTCGATCGCCGTCGACCATATCTCCTTCGACCTCGCCAAGGGCGAGACGGTGGCGCTGGTCGGCGAATCCGGCTCCGGCAAGTCGGTCACCGCGCTGTCGGTGCTGAAGCTGCTGCCCTATCCGACCGCCAGCCACCCGTCGGGAAAGATCCTGTTCCTCGGCGCCGACCTGCTTGCCGCGGACGAGAGAGACCTGCGCCGCGTGCGCGGCAACAAGATCACCATGATCTTCCAGGAACCGATGACCTCGCTCAACCCGCTGCACACGATCGAGCAGCAGATCGTCGAGGTGCTGAAGCTGCACCAGGGCCTGGGCGATCGCAACGCCAAGGCGCGCACGCTGGAACTTCTGCACGAGGTCGGCATCCGCGAGCCGGAGAAGCGGCTCGACGCTTATCCGCACCAGCTTTCCGGTGGCCAGCGCCAGCGCGTCATGATCGCCATGGCGCTCGCCAACGAGCCTGAACTCTTGATCGCCGACGAGCCGACGACGGCGCTCGACGTCACCGTCCAGGCGCAGATCCTCGAATTGCTGGCCGGCCTGAAAAGCCGCAAGAACATGGCGATGCTGTTCATCACCCACGATCTCGGCATCGTCAGGAAGATCGCCGACCGGGTCTGCGTGATGACCAAGGGCAAGATCGTCGAGACCGGCCCGACCAAGGCGATATTCGCCAATCCGCAGCACGCCTATACGCGGCATCTGCTTGCCGCTGAGCCGAAAGGCAAGCCGCCGGCGGCCAACCAAGCCGCCAAGCCGGTGATGGTCGGCAAGGACGTCAAGGTCTGGTTTCCGATCAAGAAGGGCTTCTTCCGGCGCACCGTCGACAATGTGAAGGCGGTCGACGGCATCGACGTCACCGTCCGGGCCGGTCAGACGCTTGGCGTCGTCGGCGAATCCGGCTCGGGCAAGACGACGCTCGGCCTGGCGCTGGCCAGGATGATCTCGTCGACCGGGACCATCCAGTTCAACGGACGCGGCATCGATCAGCTGTCCTTCAACGAAATGCGGCCGCTGCGGCGCGAGCTGCAGATAGTTTTCCAGGATCCGTTCGGCTCGCTCAGTCCGCGTATGTCGGTCGCCGAGATCATCGAGGAAGGGTTGAAGATCCACGAGCCGAAACTGTCCCCCGATGCGCGTGACGAGCGTGTCGTCGACGTGCTGAAGGAAGTCGGCCTCGATCCGGCGACGCGCAACCGCTATCCGCACGAATTCTCCGGCGGCCAGCGCCAGCGCGTCGCCATCGCGCGCGCCATGGTGCTCAACCCGCGTTTCGTCATGCTGGACGAGCCGACCTCGGCGCTCGACATGAGCGTGCAGGCGCAGGTCGTCGACCTCTTGCGCAGCCTGCAGGCCAAGCACGACCTCGCCTACCTCTTCATCAGCCACGATCTGAGGGTCATCCGCGCGCTCGCCAACGAAGTCATCGTCATGCGCAACGGCAGGATCGTCGAGGCCGGTCCTTCCGAACAGATTTTCAGCAACCCGCGGACCGACTACACAAAGGCGTTGATCTCGGCCGCCTTCAAGATCGAAACGGCGCCGGTCGGCATCGTCAGCGAGTAGATTTTCGCCAGAGATCATGCACAAAATCAAAACGCTGCCGCGCCCTTGCGCGTCGGGACGCGAACGCTGTTGGTAAAAAGGGAAAAACGATCCGCAATGGAAAAAGGCCGCATCCTGCTCGCCCTCACCGGTATTCATCCGCTGCGCTGGCGCGAACTACTGTCGGCGGAGCGCGAAGTGGTGCTCGAGCCGAATGGCGCCGGCGATCCGTCGATCACCTATGCGGTGGTGTGGAAACAGCGGCCGAACCTGTTGTCGTCGCTGCCCAATCTGCGGGCTATCTTCTCGATCGGCGCGGGCGTCGACCACATTTTCGCCGATCCCACCTTGCCCGACGTACCGGTCGTCAAGGTGGTGGCCGACAACCTGACCCAGTACATGACCGAATACGTCGTCTGGCGGGTGCTCGACCACCATCGCCAGGGCATGCTCTACCGCGCCCAGCAGCAGAAGAAGATCTGGCACGAACCGCAGCAGCGGCCGGCCAACGACATCTCGGTCGGCATTATGGGGCTCGGCACGCTTGGCCGCGCGGCGGCATCGGTGCTGTTGTCGCTCGGCTTTCCCGTTAATGGCTGGTCGCGCAGCGATCGGCCGATGCAAGGTGTCTCGACTTACGCGGGCGAGGCCGGCCTGATCCCGTTCCTCAACGCCACCGACATCCTGGTGGTGCTGCTGCCGCTGACGCCACAGACGCACGGCATCATCAACCACGGCGTGCTGAAGGAGCTGCGCAAGCGCAACGGTCTCGGCGGCTCGGTGCTAATCAACGCCGGCCGCGGCAGGTTGCAGAAGGACGCCGACATTTTGCGCGCGCTGGACGACGGCACGCTGAAGGAAGCCAGCCTCGACGTGTTCGAGGTCGAGCCGCTGCCGAAGACCAGCCCGCTATGGAGCCATCCGAAAGTGTTCGTGACGCCGCATGCGGCGGCGACCTCCGATCCGGTCCACCTGGCGCCGATCATGCTGCGCCAGATGAACGCCTTCGAGCGCGGCGAAGCGCTGGAAAATGTCGTGGACCGCGACGCGGGATATTGATTTCCAGAGCACCGCTTTCCGGTCTCAGCCCCAGCCGAGCGGCACGTAGTCGATCTCCATGAACGCCGCGACTTCCGGGATCCAGCGGTCGCGGACGAAGGCGACGTGGTCGGGATGGTCGTTGTAGCCGGAGTAAGCCCGCTGATCGGCGAACTCCATCGAGAAGCCGAAGCGGTAGTCGTTCTTGGGGCTGACCTGCCGCAGCTGCTCGAAATGCGTGACGCCCTTTATCGCCGTGAGGATCCTCTTGGCGTCGGCGAGGAACCTTTTTTCCTCGAGCGAATGCGGCGGGTGTTTCAGCGTGAACACGACGGTGTGACGGATCATTTTCTGCTCCTGCGATGTCGATCCTGCTATGCGCTGTCGGCCCAGGCGCGGATCAGGTTATAGGCGATCGCCCCCTTCGGCGGCGTCACCAGGCCGCCCGGATGCTCCCTGGCCAGCATCGAGAGCACCTCGTCGCGAAAGAACCAGCGGCAATCTTCCAACTCGTTGAGGTCGGGCTGGATATCGTCGTTGAGCGGTTCGCCGAAGCAGCCGATCATCAGCGAATAGGGGAACGGCCAGGGCTGGCTGGCGTGGTAGACGACGCGGCCGAGCCGGATGCCGGCTTCCTCCAGCGTTTCGCGGCGCACCGCCGCCTCGATCGTCTCGCCCGGCTCGATGAAACCGGCGAGCGCCGAATACATGCCGGGCCCGAAATGCCGGCCGCGGCCGAGCAGGCATTTTTCGCGCGTCGCCGTCAGCATGATCGCCACCGGGTCGGTGCGCGGAAAGTGCTCGGTGCCGCAGGCCGGGCAATGCCGCTTGTAACCGCCCGCCCGCATCTCGGCTTCGGTGCCGCATTTGCTGCAGAAGCGATGGCTGGCATGCCAGGCGAGCAGCGCCGCCCCTTGCGCCAGCGCGCCGGCCGCCGCTTCGTCGATCAGCCCCTGCATATAGACCGAGCGATAGTCGATCGCCTTGATCGTCTCGGGAAGCTGCTCGGGCTCGACCCCGGCCGGCACCGCCAGCACCGGACCGCTTTCGGAAAAGCCGAGCAGGACGCCGTTTTCAAGCGATGCTTCGAGCGGCCGGCTTTCGGCCGCGCCGAACCAGGGGTCGAATGCGTCTTGCGCAAGCTTCAGATAGAGCCGGCCGCCACGCATCAGCAAAAGCCGCGCCGAGGGATCGGCGAGTGCCTTTTCGACGGAATCATCGGCGCGGTTTTCGGACTGCCGGTCGATAATGTTGCCGGCGAAGCCGACGAACTGGCTCGGCTCGCGCAAGGGCGCGTCAAACAGGCGAAAGCTCATGCAGACTCGGGAAGGTTCAAGGTGGACACGGGAGAGGCTTATAGCGCTGCCTTGATCTTTTCCGCAAACTTGCGAAGGTCGGAGCGTTGATAGGGCTCGCGCAGGCCGTGCCCCCACACCGGGCCGGGCCAGCCGGGATCGCCTTCCGAGCGCGCAATGACGTGTATATGCAACTGGCGCACGATGTTGCCGAGTGCGCCGGTGTTGATCTTGGTGCAGCCGGTCACGCGCTTGAGCGCCAGCGCCACCATGTTGGTCTCGAAGGTCAGCATCGCCTGGTCCAGCGGCGTCATGTCGTGGATTTCCTCGATGCCCGGCCGCTGCGGCACCAGCAGCAGCCACGGCCAGCGGCGGTCGTTCATGACGCGCAATTCGCACAGGCCGAGCCACATCAGCTGTTCGCTGTCGGCCTCCAGCTGGGCGTCAAGCGTGAATCCGGCCTTGAGGCCCGGCAGCATCGGCGTTTCTCTCACTTTTTGACGTTTTTTGAACTCCATCGACGCTAGAGCGGCTTCCGAAGGGCCGCAAGGGGCCGCAAGCAACATTGGCCGTCGTGGCGCTGATTGTTCGCGAAGAAGTGAGGGCCCGGGCAAAATTGCAGGGTTGGCGCTGCCCCGCCGAGGTCGACAATTTTGACCCCAGCCACATTTTGTTCTTGCTTTGTGCCGGCAGCTATGCTACTAATCTCGCTATGGTGATTATTCGCCCCAACGACCCGCCCGCCGAGGCGGGTTTTTGGTTTCAGCTGTCGCCGTCGCTCACGACCCCCATCATCCGCGCTTGCATTTCATCGCCGGATTGCCGATATGGAGGCTGGGAGGTTGGTGGTGGACGGTCCACTCGCCAACCGGGTCAGGTCCGGAAGGAAGCAGCCCTAACGAGCCCGGAACGGGTCATTGTTCCAGCCTCCCACCTCCTCGCCTTTTGCTCGACATTGACGGCGCCAAGCCGTGCGGGCGAAACTATGCGCAGGAATCGGCCGCCTCCAGTGGCAGCCCTTGGAGCTTAACGGGCGAATGAGCGAAGCCGGAAACGAGGCCGGGAAATTGGACAAGCCTGCCGCCTATCGGGTGCTAGCGCGCAAATACCGGCCGTCGAATTTCTCCGAGCTGATCGGCCAGGAGCCGATGGTCCGCACGTTGACCAATGCCTTTGCCACCGGCCGCATCGCCCAGGCCTGGATGCTGACCGGCGTGCGCGGCGTCGGCAAGACGACGACCGCGCGCATACTCGCGCGGGCCCTCAACTACAAGACCGCCACCGTCGACCAGCCGTCCGTCGACCTTGCCGTGCTCGGCGAGCATTGCCAGGCGATCATGGAAGGCCGGCATGTCGACGTCATCGAGATGGACGCCGCCTCGCATACCGGCATCGACGACATCAGGGACATCATCGAGCGCGTGCGCTACGCCCCGGTGTCGGCGCGCTACAAGGTCTACATCATCGACGAAGTGCACATGCTTTCCAACCAGGCCTTCAACGGCTTGCTGAAGACGCTGGAAGAGCCGCCGCCGCACGTCAAGTTCATCTTCGCCACCACCGAAATCCGCAAGGTGCCGATCACCGTCCTGTCGCGCTGCCAGCGTTTCGATCTCAGGCGCATCGATGCGGCGATGATCAAGGCCGACCTTGCCAGGATAGCCGGTCTGGAGGGCATCGAAGTCGAAGACGATGCGCTGGCGATGATCGCGCGCGCCGCCGAAGGCTCGATGCGCGATGCGCAGTCGATCCTCGACCAGGCGATCGCCCATGGCGGCGGCGCGGTCAGCGCCGAAGCGGTGCGTGCCATGCTCGGCCTCGCCGACCGTGCCCGCATCGTCGACCTGTTCGAACATGTCATGAAGGGCGACGTCGCCGCCGCGCTTGCCGAATTCCGTGCCCAGTACGATACCGGCGCCGATCCTGCCGCGGTGCTGACCGACCTTGCCGAGTTCAACCATCTGGTCACCCGTCTGCGTTTCGTGCCGGCTGCCATCGACGACGCCTCGCTGTCCGAGGACGAGCGCCGGCGCGGCGCCGATTTCGCCAGCACGCTGTCGGTCAAGGTGCTGTCGCGGACATGGCAGATGCTCTTGAAAGGCATTCCCGAGGTGCAGACCTCCAACCGCCCGGTCAGCGCCGCCGAGATGGTGCTGATCCGGCTGGCCCATGCCGCCGACCTGCCGACGCTGGACGAGGCGCTGAAATCGCTGGAGAACGGCGTGTCGCTGCCCGGCGCCGCGCCGCGCGCGAATGGCACGCCGGCAAGCCCCGGCCCCGCAAACCATACGCCTGCAAACGGTGGTGCCGGCGCCGTGGCGCAGACGCGGATGCCGACGGCCAATGGCGGCGCGCAGACGATGCGCCTGGTCGACGCCGAGCCCATGCCGACCAATTTCGTTGCTCCGCCGGAGCCGGTGGTCGAGGCGCCGCCGGTGCCGGTGAAATCGCTGGCCGACATTGTCGCCCTTGCCGACGCCCAGCGCGACATGGCCTTCAAGGTGCTGGTGAAGCGTTGCGTGCGCCTGGTGCGCATCGAGCCCGGCCGTATCGACGTCAGCCTGACCGACGATGCGCCGAAGATGCTGCTCAATGATTTGACCGCCAAGCTGCGCGCCTGGACGGGCCGCAACTGGCTGGTATCGCTGTCGAAGGAGGAGGGCGGCCAGACCTTGGCCGAGATGGAATCGACAAAGCGCGAAAACGCCTTCCTCGATGCCAAGAGCGACCCGACGGTCGCCGCCATCCTGGCGCGCTTTCCCGGCGCCAGGATCATCGACGTACGCATTCCCGACGCGCCGGAAGCCGATGCGGCCGAGGCCGAAGTGCCGGTCGAGCCGCCGGTCGACGACGACGAAACCTGAAACAACCAGCACCAACTGCAAAGGACAGTGCGATGAAAGATCTTCTCGGCCTGATGGGCAAGGCAAAGGAAATGCAGGCCAAGTTCCAGGCCATGCAGGATGAGATCGCCATGCTGGAAGCCACCGGGCAGGCCGGCGGCGGCCTGGTCAGCGTGACGCTGACCGGCAAATTCGAGATGAAGTCGCTGAAGATCGACCCGTCGCTGTTCAAGGAGGACGAGGTCGAGATTCTCGAGGACCTGCTCCTCGCTGCCCACAACGACGCCAGGACCAAGGTCGAGCAGACCATGCAGGAGAAGACCAAGGCGCTGACCGCGGGACTACCGATTCCGCCGGGAATGAAGCTGCCGTTCTAGAAACGCTAACAGCCCCCATAACCGAGGAGCCGCCCGCTGGGCCCATTCTACGAGCGTCGCAGCTTCCGCTGAATACCCTTAGGCCAGTCTTGTTCCACCAACTCCCGCCCGCCAGCTGTGTCTATTGGGCAACGCCCCACACTTAATAACGCTTTAGCCATCTTTTTGCCTGAAAGTGTCTCATTCTTGCCGCAACCAGGGGCGGGCTGGCAGCAGAATGAGGGGACGCCTGTTGATCTCTACCCGATGGAAGACGCCGTTGCGGCTCGGCGTCGTTATCTCGCCGCTGTTTTTGGCCGCTTGCAGTCAGACCGCCTCGCACGGTATGTCCAGCCTGACCGATGCCATTACGCCGGGTTTCCTGAGCTCGCGCTCCTACAATTCCACGCCCAAGGAGAAGGAATGCCTGGAGCGGGCGATGTTCTTCGAGTCCAACCGGTCGAGCCGTGACGGCATGATTGCGGTCGGCACGGTGGTGATGAACCGGCTGCGGTCCGGCAAGCACGGCAGCACCATCTGCGAAGTGGTTGGCGAGCGCGGGCAGTTCGCGCCGGGCGTAATGACCAGACCGATGAATTCGAAGGCGATGCCCGATGTCGAGGAAGCCGCCGAGGCGGTGCTCAAGGGCGAGCGCAAAGCCAAGCTGAAGAACACCATGTATTTCCACACCGCCGGCCTGCGTTTCCCCTACAACAACATGCACTACACCATGGTCGCCGGCGGCAATGCCTTTTATGAAAAGCGCGGCCGCAACTGGCAGCCGCTGCCGGACGAACCGGTGGTCGCCGTGGCCCAGGCCAAGCCGCAAGCGCCTGCCGCTCAGGCCATACTTGTCGCCTCGGCGGAGCCGGCACGCGAGGCCAAGCCGACATTTGCCAAGGCAACCTATGTGACCGCCGCTGCATCGCAGCCGGCAAAGCAGACCAGGGTGACTGCCGGAATGGCGACCTCGGAGAGGGCGACGGCGGAGAAGCCGATGCTTGTGGCGCTGCAGGAACCAATGCAGGAGCCGGATGCGGCCCGTTTTGGCGGGACCGTGAGCGCCCGGCCTGTCACCTCCTTCCAGGCCGCGCCGGCGGAACCGACAATGTCGTTCGAGGCGACACCCGAGAACACCGACGCGATCGGCGCTATGATCGCCGGCCAGACCCGGCCGCTGGAAGAAAACTGAGGCGGTCGATTGTTGAGGGCGCCGCCGCCCCTCATCTGGCTGCCGCCATCTTCTCCCCGTATAGTGACCTATCGGATTCACACATTTTGCAGATTGAGTTTGGTTCCGTACTTGATGGCGTGGAATTCGGCGAGGCCGATGCG